>DATCRE010000525.1:0-3498 GCA_036569145.1 Cyclobacteriaceae bacterium | reverse complement strand
TCGCAAAGCCGCTCTGATTGCCTCTGGTATTTCGCTATTGCTGTTTGTTCTTTCATACATCTATAATGTACTTCATTTAGATACGCCACCACTCTCAAACGAGTTTATTAGAATCAATTTTACAATCAACTTCATTGTTGCCTTGGTGATATGCTTTGCTATTGTTTACTTTCTTATGAATGTTAATTTTCATTCAGAAAAAGAGATTCTGAATAAGAATGAATTACTCGTAAAAACAAATGCAGAACTGGATAGTTTTGTTTACCGTGCATCACATGATTTACGGTCTCCTCTAAGTTCTATTCTTGGTCTGGCTGAAATAGGAATACTCACAGACGATCTCGAAGAAGCCAAGAAATGTTTAAGCATGATAAAAGAACGTGTTGCTGTTCAGGATCAATTCATAAAAGAAATTATTGATTACTCCAGGAACGCCCGACAGGAAATTCTCTATGAGAAAATTGTTTTAAAAACTCTTCTGATAGATGTTATTGATGGACTGCGCTATAATGAAGGCGCCAGGCGTATCGATTTTCAACTTGATATTGATCACACACTTGAAATTGTGACAGATAAAATCAGGTTGACGGTGATACTGAACAACCTCATTGGCAATGCAATAAAATATCATGATCCTGATAAAACATCACAATACATCAAGATAGACTTAAGAACGGATGATAATAATATAAATCTCTCCATTGAAGATAACGGGATAGGAATAGAGGACGAGCATTTTACAAAAATATTCACCATGTTCTATAGAGCTACCGAACGCTCCAAAGGATCTGGTCTGGGTCTTTACATTGTAAATGAAACGGTGCAGAAACTTGGAGGGCTAATTAGTTTCAATTCTACCTTTGGAGAAGGTACACGCTTTTTGTTAAGCATACCTATTAATAACTAACTAGTTCAAGGTTCCAGGTTGGCTGGCGCAAGCAACTTGGAACTTGGAACCTTGAACCTTGAACAATAATGCCTAATGACTAAGAGTCTAGTGACCAATAACCTCTTCAAACGCCACAAAAAAACTTGCACCATGCCCCGGTTCGCTCTCACACCAGATTTCGCCTTGCATGGCCGTAACAAATTTCTTAACGATAGAAAGTCCTAAACCCGTAGATGTTTCATTGCCTGTGGGTTTAGCGCTTAGCTTCTGATATTTAAGAAAGAGTTTCTTTTTGTCTTCCTCATTCAGACCTGGACCTTCATCCTTAATCTCAGCAATTATTCTGCTACCAGCATGTGTAAGATTTACGAATAACTTTTTGTGTATTGGAGAAAACTTGATGGCATTAGAAATTACATTCTCTAATACCTGATCGATGTAATCAGGGTCAACTGAAACAAAGAGATGAGGTTGAATGTTACGTTCTACACGAATTTCCTTTTGCCTGGCATTTAATGTATATCGATCTGTAATGCTATTTAGTGTTGTAGAGAGATTAACGCGTTGAGGTTTGAGATTTAAATTATTGTACTCCACGGCCTCAACATCAAGAATCTTTCCAATCATATCAGAAAGCCTGATGGCGCTTCCCTCAATCATGCTGATGTAACTTTCTGTTTCTTCAGGATTATGTTTGCTCATTTTTATCAGCGTGATCACACTTCTGATTTGGTTGAGTGGACTTTTCAGATCGTGAGCAACAATGCTGATGAGGTTATTCTTTTCATTATTCAAACTCAGGAGCTCTTCATTCTTCTGAAGAATTTCATGGTGTTGCCGTTCCATCTTTTCGTGCATGAACGTGATAGTCTGATTGGCATCGTGCAAGTAATCTGACTGATCAAGTAAAGCTTCTTTTTGTGATTCGAGCTCGTGATTCTTGGCGAGAATTTCCTGGTGAGCCTTATGAAGCGTTTCGGTCTGGCTGGTAATAAGCTCTTGCTTTTCTATAAGCTCTTTATTCTTCTGCAAGATTTCATCATTTGCTTCTTCGAGCTTGGTGGTGAGTAACAGCAAATCTTTCTTTTTGTATTCAAGAAGAAAATTATCGGAGGTAAGAGCTTCAGTAGTTTTTGTGAGTGCTTCGGCTTTTTTCTCTAGACGAATGGTTTTCTTCTTTAACTCTGATTGAAAAATGGGGTATAACGACTTTGATTTTTCACCTAACGTCTGCAGTAAACGATCAATCCTATCTTTTTCTTTTTTCAGCAGACCAACTAAGGCAGTGTTTCCTTTTTTTAACGCTTCCTTTTCCAGCTTATGAATGAGTTTAAGAATGTCGTTCTGATGCTTCTTAACATCCTTCTTAAATTCTCCAAAAATCTTCATAGGTGGGTCAGGCTCAAGTCTACCACGCTAAATCTAATGAGAATCATCTTTATTTTGCCGGAGCTGGGTTAAATTTTTTATTAACCAATCAATGAGTCAACAGCTATTCGGCTTCAGCCATTTCAAAGACGGGCATTTTTTCGAACCTGGCCTGTGGGTCTATCTCTTTGAGGTAGGTTTTATTTTCTTCCAGGAAGCGATTGTATCTGGAGATGATGTAGTCATACTCTTCTCTGTAACTGTTAACACGCTGGTCGGCGAGGTTAATGTTATCAACTAATTTTTGCAGCGTGCTATTGTATTGAAATTCGGCCTGGGCTTCAGCAATGCTTATGAGTTCGCTGATAAGAGAGTTGGTGGCAAAGTCGTATTGCTCTACCACCTCGGGGTTGCCCATGGTTTGCTGATTGTACCGGAGGGTAGTCAACTGCTCAAGCCGTTGCTCGATGGAAACCAGTTTTTCAATATCTTCTTTATCGGTAACCATAAGCTCGTGCGTGAGATTATGCATGGCCTTGATTTTCTGATTATCATCATCCAGCATCATGTTCCAGGCTTGCAGCACACTGTCCTGAAGAGACAGGTAGGTGTCCGTTAACGAATCAGTTTTGGTAAATGAAGTGGGTGCGGGCGGAGTCTTTTTTTCCTGGCAGCTTAATAAAAACAGCATAAGGCTGAGAGAAGCAATTCCACATAAAGGTGATACCGATCGCATATTATAATGTCAGACTATTCAATACGACTCAAAATAGTAAAATGTTTTTCACCTTTTACATGATTTACCGCAGATGTATGGATTTTTACAAACATTAAGTTTTTAAATGACAATAGCTTAACCTAAAGTGGCTTGAATTGTTCGAATGTTTCTTTACAATCTTCGCAGTAGTGAATAGATCTGCAAAGTGTGGGACCGAAAGTATTTTTTAATTGAGTGTTTAAGCTATTGCATTTGGGACAGGTGGCATGTTCAAGAATATCAAGTTCAGTCACAACATTAATAAGTGGTGGAGGTGGTGCCAGACCAAATTGTTTTAATGCTGCTCTACCTCTTTCCGTAATGCGATCTGAAGTCCAGGGTGTACGAAATGTTATTCGAATATTTACTTTAGTGAAACCATGCTTCTGTAGAACTTCAATGATTTCATTCTTCATAAAATCAATTGCCGGACACCCGACAAAAGTCGGTGTCATTTCAATTTCAACATCATCATGATGGATTG
>DATCRE010000524.1:0-3577 GCA_036569145.1 Cyclobacteriaceae bacterium | reverse complement strand
ATGCGCATCATTCTAACGAATTTTTTATCAAAGGCCTTTCCATACTCGTCAATCAATTCATCAGTTCCTTGTATCTTTTGCTGCCTTATTGTTGAAGGCAATGTAACTTGTTTTTTCTCTGCTATATCTTTTATTTCTTTTAACAAAATATTCTGATCTCTTACCATTAGCCGGCCATATTCCCTTATATCTTCTGTTGTACCTTTTTGTATAGCCAGTCTTCCTTCCTTAATATCCACAACAGTGGCGTCTGCAGCTTTCACCAGAAATTCAGCTGCATCATATTCAAATACTCCATTCTTTGCTTTTATCTGGTTGATTTCATTGGCTGTGTTTATAGCATCTTGTTGTGCTACATCATTAAAACAGCCAGCAAACATGGTTGGCAATATTACGCCAATGATAAATAGAGTTTTCATTGGATAGTATATTTTGGTTCATGATAAAACTTCTTCTCTGTTCCAGTAGCGATGTTGAGCCATGAGATTAACTACTTCTTCAGGAGTCGAATTAAACAAGATCCCTTCAGAAGTTTCATAACCCGCACCTACCGCCTGAATGAACAAGTCTTTGCCTTCTGCTTCTCCGGCAATAGGCTTGCAATGGATAAAAGCATCTTTAATAAAATTCTCTACAAAAACATTGCCCAGTAAAGCATTGAAATTTTCAGCGCCGCCTGGTAAATAAACGGCATCAAATAAAACAGATGAAACAGTTTTAATACTGTGATCAATTTTTAAATCCTTTTCAGGCCCGATAAATCCGAATTTAGGTGCGATAATTTTAACCATCGCACCAGCTTTTTCAAGAGCAGATTTCACTTTTACAAATGCTGTATCTTTTGTTGAGTTGCTTACCAGCACGGCAATCTTCCTGGTCTTTATTGTTTTAATGGTATTTGCCATGCTGAGCGCACCAGATACTTCAATGGATGATTTAGGTTTTGTTGGTTGCAGTGTTGATGGCTCAACATCAGCAGGAATACTAAAATTTAATTGTTGATCCTGATTTTTCGGAACAGCCATTCCTAATGAATCAGCAACAGTTTCAGCCAGTTGATCATCTACATTTGAAAGAAGCAATAGCATACGCTCTTTAACGCCTGCGTTTTCCACTTTACCCAATTCGAAGCACAAAGCATTGGCAAGATGTTTTTTCTCAGCATCACTCTGACTTTTATAAAAAAGTGTGGCCTGACCAAAATGATCAAAGAAACTTCGGCTTCTGGCTCTTATTTTTTTTGAATCAATTCGCTCAGCAAAAGAGTTGAATCCTCCTTGAGCAAGTTTTGCCTGAAAGGGACAACCACCTCCGAGTGTATTAGGAGAATAACTTGATTTGCCGGTATTAATAGTTTGTCTCATGTGGCCATCCCGTTGATTATTGTAGGTTGGTGAAACAGAACGATTAATGGGTATCTCATGAAAGTTTGGACTACCTAACCGTGACAACTGCGTATCGGTATAAGAAAATAATCGACCTTGTAACAATGGATCATTCGTGAAATCAATTCCCGGTACAATATGTCCTGGATGAAATGCTACTTGTTCAGTCTCAGCGAAAAAATTATCAGGGTTTCTGTTGAGTGTCATTTTTCCAATGATCTGCACCGGAACGATTTCTTCAGGTATCAGTTTAGTGGGATCCAGCAAATCGAATTCAAATCTGTTTTCATCTTCTTCATTTATTATCTGAACGCCCAATTCCCATTCAGGATAATTACCTGACTCTATTGCTTCCCATAAATCTCTTCGATGAAAATCCGGATCATAACCTGAAATTTTTTGTGCTTCATCCCAAACTACAGAATGAACACCTAACAGGGGTTTCCAATGAAATTTTACAAAACACGTTTTGCCAATGTCATTGATAAATCTGAAGGTATGAATACCAAATCCTTCTATCATTCTAAAGCTTCGTGGTATGGCTCGGTCACTCATGACCCACATAATCATGTGCATGCTTTCTGGCATGAGTGATATAAAATCCCAGAACGTATCATGTGCAGATGCAGCCTGAGGTATTTCATTATGCTGCTCTGGTTTTACGGCATGAATGAGATCCGGAAATTTAACAGCATCCTGAATGAAGAAAACAGGCATGTTATTACCGACAAGATCATAGATACCTTCTTCTGTATAAAATTTAACGGCAAATCCTCTTACATCCCTGGCCAGATCTGTTGATCCTCTCGATCCGGCAACAGTACTGAAACGCACAAACACCGGCGTTATAGATCCTGAAACCTGAAGGAATGAGGCTTTCGTATACGATGTCATCGGTTTATAAAGTTCAAAGACACCATGCGCTGCAGCACCACGTGCGTGAACGATCCGCTCTGGTATCCGCTCATGATCGAAATGCGTTATTTTTTCTCTCAGTATAAAATCTTCCAGAAGTGTAGCACCGCGCTCACCAGATTTTAAAGAGTTTTGATCATCATTAATTTTTACACCTTGATTAGTTGTTAAAAACTTATCAGTACCATCGCTTACATCCATGGATAGATCTTCTATCTTTTTATTGGAGGTTTTGAGAGCGTTTATTTTTTTACTTTTCATCCAAAGTTTTTAAATGGTAAACGATTAGTTTGATGAGGTCGCTTAAAATAAATTCATAAGCCAGATTAAATTACCGAACTACTCGTTGGAAAATAGTATCGGTAATTTTAATCCGGGGTTGGGCGATCTTTTTTAGTAGCGCATGTAATTGCGTGCCAACTTTTAAATCATCTTTGTAAGGTTTTTTTGCAAATTGCAAAGCACATGTTGTGGATAGAGAACTCTACGATTGAGTATTTAAGGAAACAACAAGTTTTGATTTCGGCTATGCCAGAAATTAACCCTTATGCTCTCTTTTTAAATACGCATGAATTCTAAGCATGATGTAGCCAAATACGATGATGCTTGTTAGTAGTACTAACAGAATTAATATCTTAAATAAAATGAGTTGCCATTCGGGTGTTTTCTCTCCGCTTGCTTCAGTTTCAATGGATGGAACCGGTATTATTTTTTTTGCATAAACAGTTTTAGTAAGATCACTTACTGTAGAAGCGTATTCAATGTAATTGAGAATGCTTTTGATTTGCTCATCAGTGAGAAACTCCATGCTTACCATAACACGATGATCGTATGAATTGAATATATATTGAGCATAGGGATTTCCGTCTTTAATTACCTTTTGTGAATTTCTGATAAAAGAGTAAAGCCATTTTCTATTCAGTCTTTTTGTAATACTTCCTAACGCAGGACCATATCGTTCGTAATAGATTGAATGACAATTTGAACATTGTTGATTAAAAAGTTCTCGGCCATTCAGAATATCTGGATTGCTGTTTTGAAGAATGTTGAGATCGAGTTTGGAATCATCTACCGGAATTTTCGATTCACTTTCGATATAAAATAACAGGTTATTGATTTCAAGAGAATCGAACTTCCCAAAGGAAGGCATTACGTGGTTGTAAGCAGAGTACAAAGCTTTTGCATATTCATCTTTTCCGGTAATAACAAATTGCGAATTTTTGATGAATTGAATTACCCATTGCCGACTTCTTTTTTTTGTAATGCTGGCCAGGAGA
>DATCRE010000523.1:0-5701 GCA_036569145.1 Cyclobacteriaceae bacterium | reverse complement strand
TCATCGTAGAGCTTTTCGTTTTCCTGATAGAGAATATCAAGTCTCTTCATAGCGCGCTGAAGGCGTTCATTTGATCGCACAATAGCCACATAATCACTCATTAAATCACGAAGCTCTTTACGTGTGTGCGTGATTAGAATCTGCTCTCTCGGAACAACTGTTCCCTCGGCATTCCAATCAGGAATGGGTACATCCATAACAATACTTTCAAGCTTCTGCTCAACATCAAGGAAGCAACGATGAGAATAAACCAATGCTTCCAGCAATGAGTTAGATGCTAAGCGATTGGCACCGTGAAGTCCGGTGCGTGCGCATTCACCACAGGCATATAAGTTAACGATAGATGAACGTCCGTATAAATCAACATCAATACCGCCGCACAGATAATGAGCTGCAGGTACAACAGGAATCATCTGTTGCGTAACATCAATACCTCTGGACATACATTTCTCATAGATGTTAGGGAAATGCTTTAGGAACTCTTCTTTAGGTAAATGACGACAATCAAGATACACTACATCATCGCCACGTGTAATCAATTCATTATCGATGGCCTGCGATACAATGTCGCGTGATGCTAACTCGCCGCGTTCATCATACTTGAACATGAAACGTTCGCCATCTTTTGTTCTGAGGTAGGCACCGAAGCCACGCACAGCTTCTGAAATTAAGAATGCCGGATTGTCACCCGGAGAATAAAACGCAGTGGGGTGGAACTGCACAAATTCCATGTCGCGTACTTTAGCTTTAGCACGATAGGCCATCGCAATACCATCACCTGTTGCAATAACCGGATTTGTGGTTGTTCTGTAAACTTGTCCGGCTCCGCCAGTAGCCAGTAGTGTTATCCTTGAAGTATATTTCTCGACACGTGCTGTGTGCTGATCCATCACATAAGCGCCATAACAGGTGATGCCAGGTTCGGGTAATGAGATTTTGTATTTGAAATGATGTTCGGTAATTAAATCAATAGCAAAGTGATGTGAAAGCATGGTGATGTTCGAAATCTTCTCAACTTGCTTTAGCAACGACTTCTCTATCTGCCAGCCCGTAATATCTTTATAGTGAACAATTCTATTTTCAGTGTGACCACCTTCACGCCCGAGATCAAATTCGCCAGCTTCATTTCTATCAAAGTCAGCACCCCAGTTTATAATTTCCTGTAAACGTTCAGGAGCCTCGTTCACGACCATCTCCACTACATTGCGATCAGATAAATCATCGCCTGCGCGCAACGTATCTTCAATATGTTTTTCGAATGAGTCTGTTACACTGTCTAACACTACAGCTATACCGCCTTGTGCATACTTGGTGTTCGACTCGCTTTCATCAGCTTTTGTAACAACGGTAATTTTATATTTCGGAAAGCGCTGCGCTGTTTTTATAGCGAATGAAAGGCCAGCGATTCCAGAGCCTATAATGAGTACGTCTGTTTGGGGCATGATTAATTTTTAGAGATTTCCAGCATACGTTGAATAGGTAGAAGGGCTCTATCGCGAATATGCTTAGGAACATCCACTTCGGGTTGTTCATACTTTAAACATAAATAGAGTTTTTCTAATGTATTCATTTTCATGAAGGCACACTCGCTGCAGGCGCAGGTGTTGTCTTCATTGCTTGGTGCTGGAATAAGTGATTTGTGCGGCACTTCTTTTGACATCTGGTGAAGAATGCCAGCTTCGGTTGCAATAATAAATTCTTGTGCAGCATCATTCTTAACAAAGTTGATCATGCCTGTAGTTGAACCAATGTAGTGCGCTACTTTCAACAGGTGGTCTTCTGACTCAGGGTGCGCTACAATTTTAGCATTGGGGTGCTGCTTGTGAAGTGCTAATAATTTATCAATGGCAAAAGCTTCATGCACAATGCAGGCACCATCCCACAACACCATATCACGACCAGTTTTCTTCATGATGTAGCGACCGAGATTTTTATCAGGCGCAAAGATAATGGGCTTGTCTTTCGGTATAGAGTTCACAATCTTTTCTGCATTAGAAGATGTGCAGATGATGTCGCTCATGGTTTTTATTTCGGCAGAGCAGTTGATGTATGTCACCACCGTGTGATCCGGATAGCGCTTCAGAAATTCTCTGAACAAATCAGGCTGTGCTGATTCGGCTAGTGAGCATCCGGCTTTCAGATCGGGGAGAATTACTTTTTTTTCGGGGTTGAGAATCTTGGCCGTCTCAGCCATAAAATGTACTCCGGCGAAAGCTATGATATCAGCTTTTGTTTGAGCAGCTTGTTGAGAAAGACCGAGACTGTCGCCAACATAATCGGCCAGATCTTGTATTTCAGGTGTTTGATAATAGTGAGCGAGGAGCACAGCATTTTTCTCCTTCTTTAATCGGATGATCTCGGCCTTCAGATCGATTCGTTTATCAACAGGTATTTTGAGATACCCAACATCACTAAGGCTCTGAGTGGCTTGTTCAAGTAGTGAATTTTCTACCATGTCGTTTCCCGATTTGTGGTGTCAAAAGTATAAAAGGAATGATATTGATCATAGTAATAACATTCTTTCATTACTGCGGGTTGCAGTTACTTTAAATAAAAATCACCAGAACATTCTGTGGAGAATACCCTGGTGATTCATATTATTTTCGGTGATCCGAACTATATCAGGCAATTTGTGCTGTTAATTTCTGCGCAAGCACAGACTTGGGCACAGCGCCAACTTGTTTGTCTACAATCTGACCAGACTTGAAAACTAAAAGTGTTGGAATGCTTCTAATGCCGAATCGAGCTGTAACTCCAGGATTCTCATCAACATTAAGCTTGCCGATAACGGCTTTTCCATCATACTCACCAGCAAGTTCTTCAACAACTGGTCCGATCATTTTACAAGGTCCGCACCATTCAGCCCAAAAATCAACCAGCACTGGTTTATCAGAATTGATCATCTGATCAAAATTAGCATCATTTAATTCGATAGCTTTTCCCATTAGATTAAGTGTTATAAGTTATTATTCTTTGGCGTTCAAAAATCTCAACGCAAACGCAAATGCAATAGTTCAAAACGAGGCAAACTTACAGATTTTAGATGGCAAAACCTGTCTTTGTGTTTAAATTCATTTTAGTTTGTTGCTGTAATATCTTATAGTTATCCAGTTATGGAGTTATATCGGTTCTGGTATAATTTAATCGGTATTTCAATATGCATAAAGCTTACTTTGTGCCTTTCGATGACTGTTATGACGATTACGAAGAAGAGAAATATCATCAGGGTTCAACAAATCTTGAAAGGCTCATCCCGCTTTAACCCATTTGTTTTTTCGCGCTCATTCTTTCTCTGGGCATCACTCGGCATAATAGGTGGTATCGTTGCAGGGTTGTATTGGATAGTGCTTGAATTCATGCTCGGTTTTCTTGAGCGTTATCAAGGGGTTAGTGTCATTGCTGTTATGACTATTGCTGGTTTGCTGGCCGGATTAATTATTCATTTTATAGGCAATCCGGGAGAGATTGAATTGATTGTTAACAACATCAGATTTAATAAGGGACAGCTTGAGCCCAGGAATAATCCTTCGATGATTTTATCTTCATTGTTCTGTATTTCTGCCGGAGGGAGTGCAGGCCCTGAAGCTCCGTTAGTTCAGGTAACAGGTTCTATTGGTTCATGGCTGGCAAAGAAGTTAAGACTTAAGGGCGAAGATTTTCGTTCGTTTACCATTGCAGGCATGGCGTCAGGCTTTACATCATTGTTTGGTGCGCCATTGGGAGGAAGTCTGTTTGCGTTAGAGATACTTCATCATAAATATGTTGTTGAATATTACGAAGCACTTATACCTGCGTTTGTTTCAAGCTGCGCCAGCTATATAGTTTTTACGTTGGTAACACATATTGGACTCGGGCCTACCTGGACTTTTCCTCAGTATCAATCTCACGGGCTTGATGATTTCTATTTTGCAATACTCTATGGAATGATAGGAGCATTGATTGGGTGGATATTTATTTTCTCTGTGCGCAAGTTCAAAGCTCTTTTTAATTTAGTGCCCGGGCCAATTTTTATAAAGACAGCGTTAGGTGGTTTGATACTCGGAGTGTTTGCATATTACTTACCGATAACGCGATACTTTGGTCATGACCAGATCAATGAAGTTATTCATGCCAGGTTTGGTCTCAGCATGCTTGCCATTATTATTGTTGCAAAAATTCTGACAATCTCCATTACCGCTACATCAGGCTGGCGTGGAGGTTTTATCATTCCATTATTTTTTGTGGGCACATGCCTGGGATTACTCATTGAAAGAATATTTCCGGGACAGAATGTTGCCTTGTTGTTGGTATGTTGCATGGCCTCGATAAATGCCTGCGTAACGCGAACGCCTATCAGTACTATTATTTTGCTTTCGACGCTTACAGGGTTTGGACATTTTATACCGATTATGTTTGCCAGTCTTACAGGCTTTTTCATGGCACCCAAAACACCATTCATTGGTGCACAATTGGGTGTGCATCCTCATACTGCTGAGGAGTAGAGATGATTCTTATTAGCATTTAAGTGATGGTTTGTGAGCAATCATTGTTTTTAGTATTGCCATCGTAAACTTTTCAATTATATTTGCGCTCCCAAAGCAAGCCAAAATGGCGGAATTGGTAGACGCGCACGACTCAAAATCGTGTACCGCAAGGTGTGTGGGTTCGATTCCCACTTTTGGTACTAGTTGTTGATCAACAACTTAAAGGCCGTTCAACTACTGAACGGCCTTTTTTATTTTAGGCTTTTTACAGAATTTTCACAGAAACATCTTAGTATATCAAAAAGGCAGAATAAAAAAGGAAATGACTGAAGCAAAAAAGCAGTTACTAAAGATGATTCGAGAGAATCTTACTTATGGCGATTAAAAGAAGATAGCCTTAGAGTTACATGTTCAGCCATCAGAAGTATGCGAGACGCTCAAAGGAAAAAGGAAATCAAAGCAGATACTTAATGCATTAATCATCAAAGCAAAGGAGAATCAACAAAACGATTTAGCTATAGCTCTAGCCTTTGTTGGTGTTCTTCACCAACAAACGTACATAAGTTGGATAACCGATGATAAGTAATAACTAAAATGTCCATTGCAAAAGAAGGATTTTTTTACCTATTGCAGTGGATGAAAGGTGCGTTTATTTCATGGTGAGCGCTTGTTGGTGAAGAACACCAACAAGGGCGAGGGTCTTTGAAGAGATGGACATGACAATTGACTTCTTAAAAAAAAGGATTTGAGAAGAGGCCACAGCAGCTGACAATGTGTTGCACAAGAATGAGTTTTTTATTTTTTGCAATAGATGAAAAGGTATGTTTATATCGTAGTTGAAGAACACCAAGGGAGAGGATTTTTTACAGGACATGAAAACAGAACTTATTTACGTTGAATTGAAAACAGGTTTCAGTGACAACGGACCAGCTTGGATTGGAAATGGATTTTACAATCGAACTCGTAAGACAGTTTACTTCAACGGACAAGTATTCCACAGAGGCAAAGGAATTTTGAGTAATCATTTTGACTTAGAATCAGGGGACGAATACTGGATTTCTGGAGTTAAGAAAAATGGGACTGACAGACATTGGGCTGGCTCAGGGATGATAAAAATTGATAAAAGTGTTGTCTAGCCTTTGTTGGTGTTCTTCACCAACAAACGTACATAAGTTGGATAACCGATGATAAGTAATAACTAAAATGTCCATTGCAAAAGAAGGATTTTTTTACCTATT
>DATCRE010000522.1:0-6727 GCA_036569145.1 Cyclobacteriaceae bacterium | reverse complement strand
GATGTATACCGTGCGAAATATTTACATTGAGAAGGCAAAGAATTATTTGTTGCGCCAGGGTGCGGCGCAGTTTGGCGCAGGGGGATTAGGTCATGATGTAATTCGATCAATGGCAGCGTATGGAGCTGTTCCGGAAAGTATTTATTCAGGATTGGTGATTGGAAAGAAAGCACATGATCATACTGAAATGGATGCATCACTTAAAACTTATCTCGACAGTCTTCTCCGAAATAAACCTATTCCTTCAGACTGGTTAAAAGGCTTTCAGAATATTCTGGATAATAACCTGGGATCTGTGCCCGAAACATTTACTTACAATGAAAGACAATATACACCAAAATCATTTGCTGCTGACGTTCTTCATTTTAATCCGGCAGATTATATAAACATTACTTCGTTCACGCATCATCCGTTTTACCAGCCTTTTATTTTAGAAGCTCCGGATAATTTCTCCAATGGAATGTATTACAATCTTCCATTGGATGAAATGATGCAGCTTGTTGAGCAAGCCGTAGAGAAAGGATATTCTATCATGTGGGATGCTGATGTTAGCAATTCTAATTTCCGCCAACGCGATGGTTTTGCTATGCAATGGCAAAGCGAAAATGATATTCCTGCAGTTATTGATCCGGATGCGAAGGAAGCATTGTATAATCAATCCATTCGTCAGGCACTTTATGAAAATCTTACAACACAAGATGATCACCTGATGCATTTGGTTGGCATTGAAAAATCTAAACAAGGAAAGAAATTTTTCCTGGTGAAAAACTCGTGGGGAGAGGTTGGGCCTTATAAAGGATTTATACATGTATCAGAAGCCTACTTTGCCATCAATACAGTGAGTCTTGTTATACCGAAGGCCGCTGTTAGCACTGCTTTGAGAAGTAAGCTTGGAATTAAATAATCATTCATCATTTCTTCGGTGTTGAAATAATTCAGGATGAAGTATCATTAATATTTTAAAGAATGTATCCCGTATTATTTCATTTAGGAAAGTTTTCGGTCTACAGCTATGGCTTTATGATTGCGTTAGGCGCCATTGCAGGAGTGGCGTATATGGCAATTCGTGGAAAGAAAGAGTTAGGGTTAACACTCGATCAGGCCAATACTCTGTTTCTCTATATTTTCATTGCAGCTTTTGTGGGTGGCAAAGTATTTTTGCTGTTTGAAGACCCTTCCCATTATCTAAGCAATCCAAAAGAACTATACAGTGGCAGTGGCTTTGTATTCTATGGTTCATTTCTGTTTGCAATACCTACTATGCTTTGGTTTTTCAAAAGGAATAAACTTGATCCATACAAAATGCTCGACATTATGGCGATTACTACTTGCCTCGTTCACATCTTTGGAAGGATAGGTTGCTTTATGGCAGGATGTTGTTATGGTTTACCAACGACTTCATTTATGGGTGTAATATTTTCAGATCCTGCATGCCAGGCAAGTCCATTAAATGTTCCGCTTCATCCAACCCAGCTCTATGAAGCCTTTTATATTTTCCTGGTGATGATATTTATCTTCTACATGAGAGAACACAGAAAGTTTTATGGACAGTTGTTCTTGTTGTACCTCTTATTGTATGCAGCGGGGAGAAGTGTGTTGGAACTTTTCAGAGGCGATGAAGCTCGCGGCTATGTTATCAATAATATTGTTTCGTATGCACAGTTCGTGGCGCTGATGATTATTGGCGTAGTGCTTTTCATCTACTCACGTTGGGCAAAGAAAAATAGAATTCAGCGCAAAGAGAACTAGCGGTAAGGATTAAGATTAAAATAAAAAGGGGAGAGCTTAAAGCTCTCTCACCCAAATGTTTCTGTAGCTGTCAAGATTTCCGTGATCCTGGAGTTTGATACCACCTCGTTCAACATTCTTATAAACAGGTAATCCAATATATTCTGTAGGACCCCAGATGGTAGTATTGTTCTGCACCACTACACCATTCTGAATAACAGTAACACGTGCCGGATTTATTACACGACCTTCTTTATTAAAATGAGGTGCATTGAAAATAATATCATAGACTTGCCACTCACCTGGTTTTTTACAAACATTTACGAGTGGAGGTGATTGTTTATAGATAGAGCCAGCCTGACCATTGCTATACGTTACGTTGTTGTAGTTGTCAAGCACTTGCACTTCATATCGTTCATGCAAAAATATACCGCTGTTACCGCGGCCTTGTCCGGTAGCTTTAGGATCAACCTCTGCAGGAGTTCTGAATTCTATATGCAATTGGAAGTCGCCAAATTCAAGTTTTGTTTTAATATCCTTACTACCAGGAAGAACAGTAACAGCACCATCTTTGACTGTCCATTTTGCAGGAGTGCCATCTAAGGCTGTCCACTGATCAAGATTTTTTCCATCGAATAACACAACAGCATCGGCAGGGGCATCACTGGGTTTTTCGCCGGGAGTAACCACGCGAGGTACAAGTTCCCAGATCTCTGACGATTCAGGAGTTTTCTTTGTAGGTTGATCTTGCGCCAGAACATTGATTGATGCCACCAGCGATAAACCAACAACAGCATAAGCAGTTAGTTTCATAAAGTAACAGGGGTTGGGGTTAAATTAAAAATCATTTGCAATATCATCTACCTTTTGATTCTTATCGGTCTTCATCATTTTAATAACAGGGAAGGAAATGTAGAGCAATTCAATTTGATGTTTTGAATGTGATCTGAATTTTAATACCAGGTTCTCTGTCTTCCAGAAATAAGTTTCGCGTTTTAAATCATACTCAGCCTTGCCATAAAGCGATTCAAGGGCCTTCATCACGCGAGTGTCTTTGTCTACGATGATGCTAATCTCATAAACTAAATCTTTATAAGACTTCACCTCAATTTTATTAACACTTACCTCGCCTATCTTCTGGTAGTTAGGATGATCAACAGTATAAAGCTTAGCTGGAAATTCATCCTTCTCTTTAAATTCTTTTTTAAGCTTGGCTCCCTTCAATGAGTCTGTAACCAGACCAAGCTTAATGTCTTTGAAACCATTCCTTCTGTCAAGTTCAGCGAGTTCCTGACCTGTAGCACTATTGTAGAGACAAATGAACGACAGAAATAAAAATACTTTATACATAGTTATTGATTCACAAACTTAATGGGTATTACGATCTTCACAGTATCCCATTGTAACAAAAGATCGGCCAATTCATTTCGCTGGTTAAAACTAATGGTGAATGGTTCATAGACTACATCACTTTTTTGCACGGGTACATCAAAACGGAATACATCTGACTTTTGATTGTAATTATAAGAGCCCCAGAGGCCGAGATCTGCATTAATGATGATAGTCCACTTATCCTTTTCAGGAATGGTAAAAATAGAATAAGTGCCCGCTTTAAGAAGCTTTTCATTCAGGAGTATATCTTTCGTAAGCGTTATTTCAGTTGCTTCATTAGCACCAGTTCTCCATACTTCTCCGTATGGTACCAGCTTGCCGAAGATTTCCCGACCACGTTTATGAGGCTGACCATACGTTACCTTGATATAAGCATCTTTATAATGCATAGATGAGATGGCGGCGGGACTTGGCCTCTGCTTAATTTCATCCTGAGCCATACTCACTATGGTTATCAGCATGAAAATAGAGATAAGCACTATATTGGATATTCTCATAGGGCGTTTTATTCGAAGCTAATATAAGAATTTGGTGGAAATGAGATTCTATGAATAAGCATTCACACCGCTGATGCACAAAATTCTGTATTCTTCAATCTTAATCCTATTTTTGCGATATGATAAAACCAGCCTTCGATGATATATATATGGAGCTTGCCGTTAACCTGGCGCGCAGATCTCACTGTATCAAGCGGCATGTAGGTGCTGTGCTGACAAAAGATACCAGGATCATATCTATTGGATACAATGGTCCTCCTTCAGGAACACATAACTGTGATGATGAGTGGCCAGAAACAGGTTGCCCCCGCGATTCAAAGGGAGGTTGTTCATTGGCAATACATGCTGAGCAAAATGCTATACTCTATGCTGTGAAGAATAAAACTTCTGTCGAGGGATCAACATTGTATGTTACACTATCTCCGTGCCTGGCATGCGCCCGGATAATCTACTCATCTGGAGTGAAACGTGTGATCTATTTAAACTCGTATGCCGAACATAAAGGCATACCAAGCGATGAAGGTGTTGACTTTCTTCAAAAGTTTGGCGTACAGGTAGACCGATACAAAGGCGAACTGACTAACGTTACCCACATGATTTAAAATGAAGAAGGCCAGATATGCATCCGGCCTTCTCTATTTTTATTTGTTCACCAAAGCTTTCTCGAGATCGCCTATCAGTTTTGCTGTAACACCTTTAGTTTTCTTTGCTTGTTCATTTTTAAAGACAGTTAATGAACGTTCAAGCATTTCAATAAGGCCAACGGGATTTTTATCATGTGCATAACTACCTAAGCACCACTCTATATCAGCCTGAAGTTTAGGATCAATACTCAAGCTTTGTAATTTTTTTAAAGTCTCTTCGCTTACTTTCTGAATGGAATCAACCGATGAACTGGCTGCTTTTGGTTTAGATGCTACTTTCTTCGTAGAGGATGTGGAAGTTTTAGCTGCTGCTTTAGCCATGGGAGTAGTATTAAAGTTGAACGATGCATGAAGTTACGATAGTGTTTAAGCGATGACAAACAGTTTTATCATTTTAATTCACGCAACCGAGTGAAAACAAGTCAATTATTAATGACTTTACGCTCACATTCTTATTCGAAGATGATGATAAATGAATGTGTTGAACGTACGCTACTGAGTTTGATGTCGACATAAAAAACGAAAGGGAAGTAATTCCAAATTACTTCCCTTCGCAAAGTTTCTTTAGGATAACCTAATTACTTCTTCTTCTTAGCAGCTTTCTTAGCAGATTTTTTTGCTGCTTTCTTAGCTGTTTTTTTCGCTGTTTTTGCCATAGCGTTTTTTGTTTTAAGTTGAATTATTTATTAAACTCTACGAAAAGTTATAACAAAATATTTATCTACAAAAATTTTTCGCAAAAAATTTTTTTGACATGTAATTTTTCGAGATGTAAAATGTGATGTTGATGATGTAACATGATGCATGTTGAACACTCATATCATGTTCACTTCAGGTTGAAGTATGATGTTATATTTTTCTTTTACACTTGTCTGAATGTTCATTGCAAGTTGCCATAATTCATCACCTTTACCTCCTCCATAATTCACTAACACCAGCGATTGATCTTTGTGAACACCAATGTTGTTGAATGTTTTTCCTTTCCATCCACACTGTTCGATCAACCATGCTGCAGGTATTTTTATTAAACCATTTTCACCTGGATAAGATGGTAGTGTTGGGTTCTCTTTCTTTATAAAATCGTACAAATTAGCTTGTATTGAAGGATTTTTGAAGAAACTTCCTGCATTACCAATGCGTGATGGATCAGGTAATTTACTTCTTCGAATTTGTATAACAGCATCACTTATACTCTTCACTGATGGTGATGTAACACCTTGTTGATGCAATGTTTCTTCGATAGCACCATAGCTTATAACATAGTGATGATTTTTTTTTGTGAGAGTTAAAGTAACACTTGAGATAATGAATTTTTCTTTCAGACTTTGCTTAAAAATACTTTCACGATAACCGAATTTACACTGCTCATTAGTGAACAGTTTTACTTCACCAGAAGAAATTTCAAGGGCTTCAACCATTAAAATATTTTTTTTCACTTCGACCCCATAAGCACCAATATTTTGCATCGGAGCGGCTCCAACAGTGCCCGGAATGAGTGATAGATTTTCTAATCCACCCCAGTTACGATCAACACAATACATCACAAAGTCATGCCAGTTTTCACCTGCACCAACTTTTACAGTAACTGTTTCTTCATCTTCATGAACAATCTCAATTCCCTTCAATGAAATTTTAATAACGAGTCCGTCAAAATCTTTCGTCAGCAGAATATTGCTGCCCCCACCGATGATTAAATGCTTTTCTTTTTTGAAAACATCAGATGAAAGCAAAGTTTTTGCCTCATCAAGGTTGTGAATGGTGATAAAATACTTGGCAAAAGCTTTTATGCCGAAGGTATTATAAGGCAAAAGATCTACGTGTTGTTGAATATCAGGCATGAATCAATATAAATTCAATGCCAAGGTCATAAAAAATGAGCAAAGAACAAGCGTAATGAGTTTGTAAGTGAGTTACTCGTCTATGACTTGGTAAATTTACTGAGCTCACTCTTAGAGAGTTTAAAGATACATATCCGTGAGAATCTTCCGGCTGTGTATGTCTTACCACAAACAGCAATACCTCCATCACTCGTCTGGATGATATCAGCAACTTCAAAAGGATTTGAGAAACCCAGGTAATGGCTACCAATAAAAAGACCAGTAGTAGCATCGTAAGCATAAAGACCAATCTGATTTGATCTGGTATTGGCCGCGTATAACAAAATACTTTTAGTGTTAGCAGTAGCCAGTATCGTTTTTACTTTTGAGTCTGAAACAAGTTCGGGTATGGGATTGCCGTCATAATCTGTAATAGATTTAGAAATCGTTGTTGATATGGTTATCTTAGGCAAGAAGTAATTCGAACCGAAATTGAATTTTGAAACAGCAAAATCATTGGTGGAAGTCTGAACAATACTATTAATGCCACCATAATTACGTTGCCCGTCGATTCTTCCTAGAATAGCATTGTCATCACTCAGGTCTGTAAAGATCAACGAGAATGAGTAGTTCACAAAAGCATTAAAGT
>DATCRE010000521.1:0-29454 GCA_036569145.1 Cyclobacteriaceae bacterium | reverse complement strand
CTTGGCATTCGTGATTATAAACCTGCTGTAACAAATGATCACTATCGTGAAGCGTCCAATCAACGTCAGCAACGACGACAGGAATATCAGAAGCAATCATCATCAACGATTAAACCATCAGGAACAAAAATTAGTCTTCCTATCATTATAGGGTTTGCCATTTTCATGATCACACTCATCACCGTTGTATTTACAATTGCTTTCTCTGACGATGATGATTTTGATTCAATGAATAATTATCAGCAAGGAGATGCCTATTACCATGCAGGTAATTATGATTCAGCAACGTTGTTATTCAGACAGTCATTAGCCATAAATCCTGATAATGCAGATGCTTTGATTGGTTATGGAAATACAAAGCTGGCACTTGAGCAATATGATTCGGCGTTGCTACTCTACGATAAAGTATTAGCCACTACACCTGACTATGAAGAGGCGTTGTTCCAGAAAGGAAGAGTGTTTTATTTTCAGAAAAATTATGATCAGAGTATTGCGCTGTTAAAAGATCTTGTAACCAATGATCCTGCGCATAACGAGGCTACTCAATTGTTAGGCGACAGCTTTTACAATAAGCAGCAATATGATTCGGCGCTGGTGTGGTATGATAAAGCTTACGCAACCGGATTTCGAAATACATATTTATGTTATCTCATGGGATACATCTATGAAACCAAAGGCAAAAACGACAAGGCCATACAACTCTACAAAGAAACTCTTGAGTATGATGATACCATCGCCGATGTTTATTCACGATTAGGAGCACTTATTCCCGGAAGTGATGGCGAAGTTTACAGAACAAAGGCAGCAGAACTTGAAACGAAGAATAAATAAAAATCTTCTTCTATAAAAAAATAAGTGATCAACAACGTTGATCACTTATCAATTCAAAATAGAAACTGCTAAACGCCAATAAAGCAGTTCTATAAATTCTTACTATGCTACAACAGCATTTTGGTATACTGGATAATCTGTAAATCCTTCAGATGATGCTGTATAAAACAGATCAAACCTCAACTGATTCAGTGGCAAATTATTTTTCAGTCTTTCAACAAGATCAGGATTTCCTAAGAATGGTCGTCCAAAAGCTACCAGGTCTGCGTCACCGGATTGTAACACGGCCTCAGCGCGCTCTGCATTATAGTTACCAGACAATATAAGATTGCCTTTAAAGTTATTGCGTATTGTTTTTACAATGCCTTCAGGAACAGCAGGTGCACCCATGGATGAATGATCAACAAGATGCAGATAAACGATACCTAATTCATTCAACTTCTTAGATACATAATCATATGTAGCATCGGCTTCAGGGTAGTGTGGCATTTCATTATGCACACCGTAAGGCGACAAGCGTACGCCAACTTTATCTTTACCAATAGCTTCGATAATTCCTTTAGCTACATCAAGCAAAAAACGCGAACGATTTTCAATGCTGCCACCATACTCATCTGTTCTGTTATTTGTAACCGGACTGAGAAATTGCTTAATGAGGTAACCGTTAGCTCCATGGATTTCAACACCATCAAAGCCAGCTTCAATTGCATTCTTGGCAGCTTGAATATGTTCTTTGATGGCATGCTGAACATCTTCTTTCGTCATGGCTTTGGCAACAGGTATCTCTACACTGCCACCTTTAGCATCGACCCACATTTTTGTGGTTTCAAGTTTCACAGCTGAAGGTGCAAGTACTTCAGCACCTTCGGGTAGATTGTCGGGATGCGTAACACGTCCGGTGTGCATTAACTGTACAACTATTTTTCCATCTTTTTTGTGAACAGCATCCGTTACTAATTTCCATCCTTCTATTTGCGCTTTGTTCCATATACCAGGAATGCGTGCATAGCCTACACCGTTAGGCGATGGAGAAGTACCTTCAGTAATGATAAGTCCGGCACTGGCACGTTGTGCATAGTACTCAGCGATTAATTCGTTTGGTATATTGTTAATAGCTCTGCTGCGTGTCATTGGTGCCATAACAGTTCTGTTCTTCAGGGCAAGTTTGCCTAGTGTGTAAGGTGAAAATAATTTGCTCATAAATTGATTTGATATGTAAGGTTGATGAATTAAGCTTTAGTGTTGTAAAAAATATCTGGCTTGCGTAGAAATGCGGCTATCCACACTAATGAAAGAATTAACACCGGGCTAAAGATGCTCCCTGCATGTGAAAGATCTGTAGCAATAGCACCTGCGAAATAACAAGTGATGAGTATGAATCCTATCTTGATGGTTTTAGGTATCAGAAATAGAATAATGAATGCTATCTCCATGATACCAAAAAGAGGAGCGTAGGAACCAACACCTATTTCTGTTAGTTTTTCTACTACTTCCTTAGCGCCAACAAGCTTGGCGACGCCACTGCTTACAATTAGCAGTGATACAACGATAGTGAAGATCCAGACCAGAATGTTTTTTGTTTTTGCGACCATAACAGGTAATAGTTTTTGTTTAAGGATTGATTTTATCTAAACATCTATATATTTAAAAGTTTCGATGTATTAAGAACAAAAAAAGAAATTAATCGTTCTTCAATCGCTCTAAAAATGTTATTAAACCTTCTAACGCCTTGACGTTCAGTGTGTATTTAAAATTGCGTCCTTCCTTTTCAGGCTCAATTAAGCCTGCCTCAACAAGTATTTTAACGTGGTGAGATACGGAGGGTTGAGTGAGATCGATGATATCATGGATCTCGGAACAGGGTGCGCATCCGCCTTTTTTAGTGATGTGCAGCAGGATATTAATCCTGTTTTTATCACCCAGGGCCTTTGAGATTTTCTCAATAGACTTAAGATCAATAGTTTTTGTTGCAGCAGCCATAATACATTCTTCAGCAAGTACAAACGTATAAAGGATTGCTGAGTTATAAAAGTTCAGCAGAAGCGTTAATAAAGAATGAGGTGTAAGGAATGTTACAATTATTCACTCTTCAATACTTCAGAAGGATTTGTTCTGGCGACTTTTAATGTTTGTGATCCTATCATTAAAAATGCAATAGCCATGATGGCCAAAACACCAAGCGATAAATCAACAATTGAAATGGGCGCGTGATTAGCTATTGTTTGAAATAAAACCCTGTCGAAAAAGAGATACGTTACAGGTATTGCAATAGCTGTAGCAATGCTCAGCAATATAAAGAACCCACGGCCTAACAGATACATGAGTCCTGCTTCACTTGCGCCAAGTGCTTTACGAATGCTAATTTCTTTTAATCGTGTTTCAGTTGTGAATACAACCATGCCCAGTAATCCAAGAGAAGCGATGCAGATAGTGAGGAAGGCCAGGAAGCCGGCCATCTTTACAGAAGCCCTCATTCCGGCAAAAGCTTCATCAATTTGGTCATCATAAAATTTGGCTTCAAAGGGATGAACAGGATCATGCTTTTTCCAGATAGCTTCAATCTTTGCATACGTTGATAACAGATCATCAGATTGAATTTTAACATTCAACAATCGGACTTCAGTACTTGAATATCGAAGGATAATTTCTTTTTGTGATACATTGTCATTCACTTTACCATAATGGAAGTTTTTAATCACACCAATAATCTGCAAATCTTTTCCATTAACAGTTACATAATCATTGATGGCTTTCGCTGGATTTTGTTCAGCAATGTTAAAACGTTTCAACACTTGTTCGTTTACAATAACTTCTGTCTCTTTACTGCTATCTGCTTTTGCTATAAAATTGCGGCCTGCTAAAAGTTTGTGTTTATGGAGAGGAATATAATTTTCATCCACCGTGTTATAATAGACACCTATAGAATCAAGCGGATTGGCATGATACTTCATGTTAGTACCCCAATAATTTCCAACGCTAGTTACAATCAGCGATTGGGAAATCTCTTTTACCTCTGACAATTGATTAAGTTCATTTTTCAACGTAGTGATATTATTTCCCTGTAAGGAAATGTTCAAAATGTTTTCGGTTTGAAATCCCAGATCATACGAAACGAAGTGTTTGTATTGCTTGTAAATGATAACGGTGGATGTAATGAAAATAATAGAGATACTATATTGAAAAACAATGAGCACTTTCCGAACTGTCATTTTCTTAAATCCGGATTTGACGACAAAGTCTTTCATTACCTGGAGCGGATTTACTCGTGAGAAGAACAAGGCAGGAAAAACACCAGCCGCTATACCAATAAATATGGCAAACAAAACAAAGTATAGTATTACGGAAGGTGATAAATTCAACACAAATATTTTTTGAATCTCAGGTTCGATTGTCAGGAAGAATGGCTTTAAGAATATAAAGAGAAAGAATGCCAGCACAAGTGAGCATAATGAAATGATTATGGCTTCAACAACAAATTGTCCAAGCACATGACTCTTCATTGCTCCAATCACTTTGCGTATACCTACTTCGCGTGTTCGTTTGAGCGATCGGGCAATAGATAAATTAGTGTAGTTAAAACAGGCTGATAAAATTACTATGAATGTCAAGCCAATGAAAATCCAAAACATATGGCGACCCATAATGGGCCCAATGGGATTGCCTAAACTCTGACCCGTCATGATGTCATCCAGTGGCTGTAATGCTAATTCAATGTGTGTAGTTGCTGAATCTTCTTTTTTGCTTAACTGATCAAGACTCGCTTGCAGATCTTTCAGGTCGGCATTTGCAGGAAGTAAAATATATGCCCATGTATCCCAGATCTTGTTCCAGGCCATTTCAGTCTCATCCTTACTTATGATTTCATTTGTACTTAGCGAACCAAGCATATCGAATTTGATATGTGAAAACACAGGGATGTCTTTCAACAAGCCAGTAATAGTGTATTGCTTATCGTTTAAGGTTATTACTCTGCCAAGAGCTTCGTCATTACCAAATAATTTCTTCGCAGACTTTTCTGTGATGACAATGGAGAACGGCTCCTTTAACATGGTGTCTGCATTACCTTTAAGAAATTCGAATGAAAATGTTTTAAGCACTGAAGGATTGGCCCAATAACCATTGAGATGAATAATTTTGTCATCAACCTGCATATCTCCATCAAATCCTCTTTTAAAAATGGCTACTTCTTCAGGTACAGACAGACTTTCCTGGATGACTTTCGCAGCTTTAAGCGAAGTAGTGGCCATGTATTCATTATCCTTTTTGCCGAGGTATTCGTACCGGCTGATAAGGCGATAAATACGACTATGATTTTTATGGAATTTATCATAGGAGAATGCATCATTGAGCACGCTGATCATCATTAACCCAACGGACATGCTTATGGCAAGCCCGATAATGTTAATGGTCGAAAATAATTTATGACGCACAATGCTTCGTCCTGATGTTTTGATATAACTGCTTAGCATAATCCAGTTGATTAGAAGATTGATGAATTCAGGTTTGCGAATGGTATAGAATCTCAGGAACTTAAATACATCGGCTATATAAATAAGCTTTGCTCTGAAAAAACCTTTAGCTTTTACATTCCGCTCGAAATATTCATGGAGATCACCTTGCAAATCTTCAAGCAATGCTGGCTTGCAATACCATGAGAGAAATCGCTCAGCCCATTTAGGAGGAGATGTCTTTTTAAATTCTTTCATCAGATATTTTTCAGTTTCATTTCAGGGATGATGCTCCAATATTGATCACGAAGTTCTTTCGCTGTAAGAAGCGCAACCTTGCCAGCATTAGTAACAGTATAATAGCGCTTTCGTTTACCGCCGCGCGTGCTGGTAGCTTCACCAAGTTTACTTTTAGCAAGCCCTTTTTCCTCAAGACGATTCAGCACAGAATGCACTACACCAAGCTTAACATCACGACCGGTTTTTTTTGAGAGGTCATCACATATAGCTACGCTGTAGGCTTCACTCACCATAGCGGCAATGGTTAATAATACCAGTTCTTCAAACTCTCCCAGATTTGTTCCTTTCATATCTGATGATTAATTACGTAAATGTATGTAAAATAGTTTTGAATTTTCAAATCATAGCGAGCATTGTTGGAATTTGAAGTCTGAGAAGGTTTTTTAAAATTTTCAGATCAATTAGTATAAGAGAGCATTTGTCTTGCTTTATCCATATCATGACTATGATATAACACCTCGGGTATTTGAGCCAACGTTGATTCATGCACTTGTTCGCCAAGTCCATAAAATTGTTGAAAGCTCATAATGAGTGGTCTCCACTTATCAGGATCAACACGATTTGGCTTACCATCCATAATAATGCTTTCATGTAAGTGTACACGTTGTATGCGCAACTCCATCGTAACAATTCCACCTCGTACGCGATTATCAGAATCTCCTATACCATGAATTGCCTCTACAGTAGCTTCCATGTGAACCGGACATTGTTGCGCACGTGGTGCACTAATGGTATCAGACGGAATTGCCGTAAGACCAGAGATGCCAAACTTATCAGGTTCATAGCGATATCCCTTACGTTGCTTGCCTTCTGGTACTGGATTGGTGCCTGTTGTTCTTGCGAGTTTGTTTACAGCACTAACTTCATTTACCGATGGTAGATTGAGCACACATTCACCTGTGCGCCTTATATTTTTTGTTGTCTGCGAGGCTGATGCAATACCAATGACGCAGCGCCATCCTAACCAAAAGACTGATGAAATAGGCGCAAGGTTATGCGAGTTGTCTTCGTTGCAAGTACTGATGAGTACTACCGGGGTGCCGAAGTATAAAATTTCTGGTTCGCTTATTTTATGCATGATCTTTTTGTTTTGATAGACCAAAACTAGAAATGCATGAAATGACATAACACCCGATTCTTGCTGAAAACAGAACTTGATTGATAGTAATTAAATATTTTTTCAACGTCTACACAACTTTACTATTGATCAGATGCTATGTAAGCAAAAAATTATCATTCAATACTTCTCTGTTTCAAATTTTTGGTTGTCATATTCAAACCGTAGATTTTGAAATCGGGGAATCTATTATTTCATATCTGAATTCGTTTAATCGCAAAAATTCCAATGCTCACATGCGTTAATCTACTGATACAGATTAGGTATAACTACGTCTTGTCATGTATGCGATTAATCTCTAAATTAGGATGTGCTCATCCCTATACATGACTATTGCAATTAGTCGATAATTCTGAATGTTTCAGGTTACCTAAGCCTATGCTCATGACCATTTATGAGTAAGAATTGCTTTTAATTGGATTCTGGTTATTAATTATAATTAGACGATTTTGTTATGAAGGAGAACTTGAAAATACTGATCCTCGAAGATGTTGAAGAAGATGCCGGGCTTGTAAATCATCTTTTAAAAAAGAATGGTTTTTCATTTGAACTCAAACGTGTGGATACACGTGAAGAGTTTACAGATGCATTGAGAGAGTACTATCCTGACGTTATTCTTTCTGATCATTCACTCCCTCAATTCAATTCTGTTGAAGCATTAAAAATATGTCATCGCTTACATTTGGTTGTGCCATTCATTCTGGTAACTGGCGCAGTGTCAGAAGAGTTTGCTGTTTCATGTTTGAAGCAAGGCGCAGATGATTATGTTTTAAAAACCAATCTTGCACGTCTTCCTTCGGCAATTGATAATGCACTTCGTCAGCGTGAGTTCATTGCCAAACAAAAAATAGCCGATCAGCAATTACGCATTCAGTATGATGCGCTGGTAAAAATAAACCAGGAGATGGATAATTTTGTCTATAGTGTTTCTCACAATATCCGGTCACCACTCACTTCTGTTATGGGACTCTTGAACCTGGTGCAGCGTGAAGATGACCAACGTGATCAGTTCTTTCACGATTATTTTGAGATGATGAGTAAGAGTGTGAGGAAGCTCGATGAAACCATTAAAGAAATACTGGAGTACTCACGTAATGCCCGAAGTGAAACACAAACTGAAGAGATCGACATTCGTTTAGTGATTGAAAAAAGTTTTGACAGACTTAAATACATTGAGGGATTTGATAAAACCAAACTTACGGTTTCTCTTTCACAAGACGAACCTTTTTTTTCCGACGCATATCGGTTAAGAATTATTTTTACTAACCTGATTTCTAACGCTATTCTCTATCGTGACAAAGCGAAAGCTGAAAACAAACTGGATATCCGTGTTGATGTTAGAAAAAAAAATGTCAACATTATTGTTGAAGATAATGGCCTGGGTATAGAAGCTGAATTCCTTCCACGTGTATTCGACATGTTCTTTCGTGCTTCACTCAAGAGCGAAGGTGCGGGGCTGGGGCTTTTCATAACAAAAGAAATGGTTAATAAACTTGGTGGCGATATAACGATTGAATCAACAGCGGGTAAGGGTACACAATGCAAAATAAAACTTCCGCTTCAGGGAATAAATACAGATGAGACTACATGAATTTTAAAAACGTATAAAACATCAAATTGAATTTTACCCTCTCGATGAATGAAGTTAACAATTGAAAAGAAAATACTGGCAGGATTTATTTTATGCTGTCTGATTCTGCTAACCGTTGCCATAATCTCATTTCAGAATAGTGAAAAGTACGTTGATACTAATCTATGGGTTAATCATACCCACGAAGTATTATATGAGTTTGAAGAAGTTCTGATAAGCGCAGTAGATGGCCAGGCTGGCGCCAGAGGTTATATTATAACGGGCGATGAAACGTATATTGAGCCCTTCAAGACGGCTACTGATAATCTTGCCATTCATCTTAACAAAGCAAAAGAATTAACCAAAGACAACCCTGCACAGCAGCATAATATTCAAATGCTCGATAAAATAACGAAGGAGCATTTTGATTATCTCGCCACATGTATCAGTCTTCGAAAAACGGAAGGCTTTGAAAAAGTTCAGAAGTTAATTAGCGACGGTGACGGGAAAAGAATTTTAGATGAACTCAGAAACACTATAAGTCTTTCAAAAGAAGTAGAACAGAATTTACTTGTTAAAAGGAAAAAGTCAAGCGAGGATGATGCAAACAGTTTTAATGTTGTTTTCATAACCTTACTCGCCGTTATAACCTTCGTGCTCATTATTGTTTATCTGATTATTATCGCAAACATTAAAGCGCTGAAAAAGGCAGAGACTGAAACCGCTAATAGAAACTGGAATCTTGCCGGAAGTACTGAACTGGTTAAGAGCATGCAGGGCAATAAAATATTAAGCGAGCTTTCGCAGGCAATTATAAATCATTTAGCTGTTTATTTGAATGCACAAGTCGGCGCTTTTTACATAACAGAAAAAGATGGAATCAGTCTTCGCCTGGTTAGTGCATATGCTATTGACAGAGACAAAAAAGAATTTCCTTTGCTTCGATATGGCCAGGGTTTAGCGGGGCAATCGGCGGCCAATAAAAAGACAATACAGTTAACAGACATTCCACCTGACTATTTTAAAATCAATACGAGCTTCGGAAATACTTTGCCCAAAGAAGTAATAGCAATACCCGTTATTTTTGAAGGTACAGTTACAAGTGTTATAGAACTTGGTACAGTTCACACCTTCACTGATCTGCATAAACAATATTTAAACATTGTTGTTGATAGCATCGCTATTGCCATTACCTCAGCTCAGGTACGTGAAAAATCACAAGAACTATTGGAAGAAACACAACGGCAGGCAGAAGAACTTCAATCGCAGCAGGAAGAATTGAAGCAATCTAACGAAGAACTTTTTATTAAGACCGAATTATTAGAACGATCAGGTATTGAATTGAAAAGCCAGCAGGAAGAACTGAAACGATCGAACGAAGAGCTGGAAGAGAAAGCAACCATTCTTGGAGAACAAAATGATAAGCTGGAAATAGCCAAAAAGGAAATTGAATCGAAAGCTAATGAAGTCGAGATCACGAGCAAATACAAGTCAGAGTTTCTTGCCAATATGTCGCACGAATTAAGAACACCGCTTAACAGCATTCTTATACTTTCTCAATTACTTTCAGAAAACAAGAACAATACACTTGGTAATAAAGAAATTGAGTTTGCCAGAAATATTCACAGTTCAGGTTCAGATTTACTTAGTCTCATCAACGAGATTCTCGATCTTTCTAAGGTTGAAGCCGGAAAAATACAACTAGACGTTGGTGAAGTTTTAGTGCAAAACATTATTTCCAGCATGTCTTCTTTATTTACTGAAATCGGAAAAAACAAAGCAGTTGAATTCACGGTTGAGTTACAAAAGCCATTGCCGGCAACGTTGTTCACAGATAAACAACGTGTAGAACAAATTCTTAAAAATCTTTTATCCAATGCATTCAAGTTTACCGATCCCGGTGGGAAAGTATCACTCATTGTTAGCACAACACAGCAAATTAAGAGTAATGGAACGAAGCATGTAAGTGATCAGATCATATTTTCTGTAACTGATACAGGCATCGGCATTCCTGAAGACAAACAAGCAGTTGTGTTCGAAGCCTTTCAGCAAGCCGATGGGTCAACAAAAAGAAAATATGGAGGAACTGGTCTCGGTTTATCCATCAGTCGCAAACTTGCCCAGGTGTTGGGTGGCGAAATACAATTAAAGAGTGAAGCAGGAAAAGGAAGTACATTCGCCCTGCATCTTCCGGTAGTGTTCGACTCAACAATGGAAATAATTCCTGACCACGAGATTGAAGTAAAAACAAAGAATGAAGATTTGTCATTTATCGAAAAGCGATCAATACTTGGTAAGGAAAACAGTGAACCAGTTATAAACGATGATCGTACACATCTTCAGACTACTGACCAGGTTATTTTAATCATTGAAGACGATGAGGAGTTTTCCAATGTGCTTCTTGAGTTTGTACGTCAGCGAAATTTCAAAGGCATCATTGCACGCCAGGGTAACACTGGCATAAGCTACGCACGTCAATACAATCCTGATGCTATTCTTCTTGACATGAAACTTCCGGTTATCAACGGCCTTGCAGTATTGAAGCAAATTAAAAATGATCCCAACCTCAGGCACATACCTATACAAATTATATCAGCCTTTGATCATAAAAAAGAAGTACTTGAATCAGGTGCATTTGATTACATTGTGAAGCCTGTCAGTACCATCGATCTGCAAAGGATGTTTGACAGGTTGGAAGAATTCAGAAAAAAAGATTTCAAGAAATTATTGATTGTTGAAGATAATGAACTTCAAAACAAAGCGATCCAGGAATTGATAGGCGGCAATGATGTAAAGTGTTATGCTGCTTACAGGGGCTCGGAAGCTTTTACAAAACTGAAAGAAGAAAATTTTGATTGTGTCATTATCGATTTAGGATTGCCCGATATGTCTGGCTTTGAGCTCATGGAGAAAATAAAAGCTGACAACAATCTCAACAGAATTCCAATCATTGTTTATACCGGAAGAGATCTTAAGAAAGAAGACATAGCCCGCCTCGATAAATTGGCCAGCACTGTAATTTTAAAAACGGCCGACTCAAAAGAGCGATTGCTTGATGAAACCATGTTGTTATTACACAGGGTGGAATCAAAATTGCCAAAAGAAAAACAAAGCATAATTCGAAAACTGCATGGCGCCGATGAAGTTCTGAGAAACAGAAAAATTTTATTGGTTGATGATGACATCAGAAATATTTATTCACTCACCAATGCACTTGAAGAAGAAGGACTGATTTGTTTCACGGCTGAAAATGGAAAAATTGCATTGACGATGTTGAAAGATAATCCATCCATTGAACTTATATTGATGGATGTGATGATGCCTGAAATGGATGGTTATGAAACTACTATTGAGATTCGTAAGTCAAAAGAGTTCGCTAAGCTTCCCATCATTGCACTAACGGCAAAGGCCATGAAGGGCGATAAGGAAAAATGCCTGGCTATTGGCATGTCAGATTATATTTCGAAACCTGTTAACATAGAGCAGTTGCTTTCACTTATGCGTGTCTGCTTATATCCTTACTAAAACATCATGGATATAGTAATTGACACAAAAGATTTTAAAGATTTGCTGGAGTCAATCCGGTTTATTTACGGATATGATTTTACAGATTATGCAGAGGCAGCCGTGAAGCGAAGAATAACACATTTCATGAAAAGCCGCACGATCGAAACTCTTGATACACTTGGGAAAACGTTGGTGAAGGATGAAAAATTCTTCGAGGAGTTTGTCCAGGAAATGTCGGTGACGGTTACAGAAATGTTTCGCGATCCTTCTTTCTACAAAGCCTTGCGGGAGAAAGTTATGAAACGATTAGCTACATATCCGACGTTGAAAATATGGATAGCAGGTTGTGCTACCGGTGAAGAGGTTTATTCGATGGCTATTTTATTAAAGGAAGAAGGACTGCTTGACCGATCTATTATCTATGCTACGGACATCAATCAAAAATCATTACAGATGGCCAAGCAAGGCGTGTATTCGCTCGAAGGCATGAAGATGTATACAGACAACTACTATCAAGCCGGAGGTGTATCTGCATTTTCTGACTACTACACCACAAAGGGCGATGCGGTTGTTTTTGAAAAAACGCTGGTGCAAAATGTTTTATTCTCTCCTCATAATCTTGCAGCCGATCAATCATTCAATGAATTTCAATTAATCATTTGTCGTAATGTGCTAATGTATTTCAATCAGACTTTACAAGAGAAAGTAGTAGAGCTTTTTTACAATAGTCTTTGCCCCTTTGGATTTCTTGGACTCGGCGATAAGGAATCTTTATTATTTTCTACCCGAAAGAAATGTTTTGATGAGACTGAACGAAAGGAAAAAATTTACATGAAATCAAGATGACATTGAACAACAACGTATCCATATTGATTATTGATGACAAGAAGGAGAATATCTTTGCCATGGAAAAGTTGCTGGAAAAACCAGAACGAAATTTTATAAGTGCTACCACCGGCACAGATGGATTGAAGCTCGCTCTTAGTCAGAAAATTGATCTCATCATACTGGATGTGCAGATGCCTGAAATGGATGGATTTGAAGTAGCCCAGATATTGAAATCAAATAAACGAACAAAAGACGTTCCGATCATCTTTGCTTCCGCTGAAAAGAAGGAACGCAATTCAATTATGAAAGGCTTTGAAGAAGGTGCAGTTGATTATCTCTCTAAACCACTGGACCCCGAACTTACAAAGGCTAAGGTATCTGTGTTATTAAAAATTCAGATGCAGAAAAAAGAACTGGTCGAAAAAAATACTGCTCTCGAAAAAGCTGAAGTAGAAATCAAGCAACTCAATTCCGATTTGCAAACAAACCTTATGCAACTGGAGTCGATCAACAAAGAGCTTGAATCATTTTCGTATTCTATTTCACATGATTTACGTGCTCCGCTCAGAGCTATATCGGGCTATGCGAAAATGGTTGAAGAAGATTTCGGAGAGACATTAGGAATTGATGGCAATCGGCTGCTTAAGATTATCCAGAACAATGTTATCAAAATGAACAAGTTGATTGATGGGCTGCTGCAGTTTTCAAGATCAGGAAAAAAGGAAGTGAGTAAATCCGAAATTGATATGGAAGGAATCGTTCAACATGTCATTCATGATATCCGTGATTCGATTAAAGATCATGTTAAGATCTCTGTCAATAAACTTTCTCCCGCCTTTGCTGATAATATGTTAATTACCCAGGTGTGGGTGAATCTGATATCAAACGCCGTAAAATATTCATCAACGAAAGAACATCCGCAGATAGAAATAGGATCAACTAAGAATGATCACTCGATAACTTTTTTTGTAAAAGATAATGGTGCCGGTTTTAGTATGGACTATGCTGATAAATTGTTCGGTGTATTTCAGCGACTGCATAGTGCTGAAGAGTTTGAAGGAACTGGTGTTGGCCTGGCTATTGTACAGCGTATTATTACCCGTCATGGAGGTCGTGTGTGGGCAGAAGCGCAGGTTGACAACGGTGCCACATTTTATTTTTCCCTTCCCAGTAATTAATGTTTATACTTCACTTTGTTAATGAAGAAAACTCTTCGTTTCAGATTTGATCCACGCTGAATGCTGGTAACGGATTGTATTCCGTAAGCCATAAAATTATGATCATACCAATGCTCAAGCTTATTGGTATTAATATCTGATCTTCTTAATGTTTCATTTTTATATTTGAGCTTTAACGGATCGGATACCTTGCCCTCAATCACGTTGTTGTCCTGGATAATTTTACTGCGGATTTCATTATCAAATAAATAAAGAAGTCCGATTTTATTTGTGTCGGTGTCAAGCTTTACAAATTGTTCAAGCGAAAATGTTCTCACATCATTTATTTCAAAGCTATTATCCCATTTCAATTTCCCATTTTCATTAAAGCCTAACACAACGGCGTGGGTATAATAATAACCATCGAAGACAGCGCCATTCTGCATGGGCATGCGATAGTTGTTAAAGGCTGGTGAGAAAAAAGTAGCATTGTTGTAATTGTATTTTGGATAGAATGCTTCACCTAACAATACATACTGATCGTGATAGGGGATTAGCTCATGTACCAGCAGCCTGTAATTGAACCTGATTTTTCTGCCTTTTATTTTTCGTCTTTCGATCCTGTTCTTGATCCGCATTTCGCGTCGCACCTTTAGGTACTTGAAAAAATTTTCAAGATCACCATAGTTATAATATCGAACCTGCTGCAGTCCTGCAGGATCAATGCTGGCAACAAAAATACCTTTTGAATATTCGGTTGAATTTGTGGAGTAAACGCCAGCAACAATCTGCATGTTATTTTCTGTTTTTATAGAGCGACCAAAGATCAGATTTTTGTTTCCATCAGGCTCAAGCATAATGGATTTTACAAGTTCATCGTTTTCGTCATAACTTCTGATCCAGATTGTTTTTTTACCCGAGAGATTTTTCGAACTCACTAGAACATCAAACGTATCGTCATTGTATGTTTTAATTTGCGTTAGCTCACCGGGCTCATTAAACAAACCCGGAACGAGCTTGGCCTTTTGCGTGGCAAAATCGAAGTATAATATAACAGGAGTTTTAGAAAAATAACCGCCGATAAGAGCAGCCTTCCTGGTAATATGAAATTCACTTGGATTAAATGGAATAAAATTTTTGAAGTTGTACTTTATAAAATTTGCCGTGTCAGAAAGATTTATGATCTGTAAATCATTCTTCGAAAAATCTTTATAGTGAAGCACAAAGTATAACGAACCGTTAAAGTAGCGATGGCTGGTAATGATATAGTCCCGATCAACAGGTAGAAATCCATGCCACTTAACCTGAAATGCTGTATCCAGAAAATTTACATCAAGCACGTCACTTTCAATGCCGGTAAGTCGGCGGTAAATAAAAACACCTTTATTCTCGGCTGGTGTTACTTCATAGCCGACGTCGTTTTCCAACATCGTGATTTCATAACGATCAGTCTGAAGAACCTGGGCATTGATTCCTGATGAAAAAATAAAAAGAATTATTGCGAGGCATTTAGTTAACCACGACTTTGTTAATGTAAAAAACATCACGAACCCGGTCTTCCCGGTCATTTATATTTCGAATTGTCTGATAACCCCACACGTAGAATGAATTTTTATACCAGCTTCTAACGCCGCCTTCTTGTTCTCTTTCCGAACGAAATTCATCTGCAGGGTTTCTCATTCTTACCTTTTCAGAAATATCTTCCGAAGAATCTCCTAAAGGTTCTATTATTTTCACTTTTATGTCTGCGTCTTTGTTTTTATACACAAAAACAATTTCACCTTTCCAATAAACGAAATCAGAGATTTGGGTTATTGATTGGCGTGTAGTTTCGTCTACTTTCATTCCCTGATCCCAGAGTAATTTGCCTTTGCTATCAAAAGCCAGCAATACACTTTGTGTTGTTTTTATCTGTTCAGCATTTCTAACATTGCCACCGTAGCCATAGGGGTTATACATTCTGCTGGGATAAAAACCAGGGTAGTAAGGGTTATAGTAGTAAGGATAAAATCCACCGTAGCCCATGCCATACGGATTTGTATATGGATTGTTGAATTGGTTTGTTGCACCTGACTGCTCGTAAACTTCAGCAAGCATAAAGAAACCTTCTTTGTGTTCTTCAACTTTGTAAGGCATTACATAATTAGCGAAGTCAGGATTACGACCTGCTTTAATATCACGTTCAGAGGCTTCTTGTATGCGGCGCGCCCGTGTGGGCTTCATGAAGTCCAGGTAGTGATTGAGGCTGGCGAAATCAAAGTAATTAATTTTTTGATCGCCGAAAGGATCTACCATGAGGCTAAAGAAACCTACTGATTGCTTTGACTGTCTGTCGCCCCACGAACCTAAAACCATCAGTTCTTCTCTCTCCAGGGATGAAGTAATACTGGTCTGCAATGATTTCCGATCGTCGATGGGCACAACATCTTCCAGTAACATTTCGCCTTCTTCATCAAATGTTCTGAAAATTAATTTCTTCTCAGCTTTGGTGCTGCGATCTATCAATACTGTATTGAATGTGTTGTTAACATTTCCTCTTAAATCAACAAGCTCGTTTTCTTTTTGAAAGAATCCCGGAACAACTTTGATCAGGTTGGTATTCATTTCATACAACAAGATAACCGGATCTTTGCTGACGTAACCACCAAGAACCATTTTTGAGCCTACCTTGATAAAATGTGTTAGCCTGAAATCAAGCTCAGGTTTAATTTCATGTCGGCTTATCTCTACTCCATCAACATTGAACTCTACCAGAAATAACATATTCTTGTTCGTATCGCCAGCCCTGAATAGGAAGTAGATAAAGCCACTCACATATTCATACCCTACCAGGTTATTTCTATTTTCAATTTCAAATTCTACTGTCTTCTTCTCTGCAAGCGCGGTGTCGAGCAAAACAAATTCCCACACGCGTTTATTTCCATTGTATTTATCCTTATGACGAAGCAAGCACAATCCTTCATCTTTTAAGGAGATAATAGTATAGTAATCATCAGAGCCTTTTTGCTTTCGCTCAAATCTGTTTGTTTGAATTACTTGTCCATCGGATTCAATGGTAGTGAAAACAATACAAAACAATATGGCCAGGTATATTTTTTGTGTCTTTCGGATTCTGCAGAATAGAGATTGAAGTGTTATGTTCATGATAACGGACATCTGTTATTTCTCTTCACTTAGGGCTATTATCAAATCAAACTCATCGGCCTTTACGGGCTGAACAGAGAGGCGTGATACTCTGACAAGCGCCATATCAGCAAGCTTCTTGTTGCTTTTTACCTGGGCAAGTGTAATTGGTTTTTTTAATTTCCGAACAGGAGCAATTTCTACTGCTACCCATTCTTTATCTGCCGGATCTGGATAAAATTCTTTTGTGATCTTAGCAATGCCAATAATGGCTTTGTCTTCATTGCTATGATAGATGAATGCCAGGTCGCCTTTCTTCATTGCTTTTAAGTTATTACGTGCCTGGTAATTTCGCACACCATCCCAACCCGTTTTCTTATCTCGCACCAGGTCATCGAATGAAAATGTGCTGGGCTCAGATTTCATTAACCAATAATTCATATACACTTATTTACAATTTCTAAAATAACAAATAGTATCCGTATGGAGATAATTTCGGGGCATTTTAAGTTAAACCGGCAAGACCCCGATGTTGAGTCGCTAACCTGATATTCAAAAACGTTGAAGCTCTGCAGACTCGTGGATAAATCTCCCCGGCTTGTTTTCTTTTGCAAAGGAAAGCATAGCGCGGGCAACACGGGCTGCGTCAATTGACTTGTACTTGAGAGGTATAAGAAAACCAAAAATTTTATACACTACTTTGGCGGCATCCTCACCTGTTCTTGGTTCGGCACGATCACCCAAAAGTAAAGATGGCCTGAAGATATGGATGCTATCAAAGCCCACTACATTTATGCTGGTCTCTGTCCGGCCTTTAATCTGGTTGTAGTAAATGGCAGATGCAGGGTTAGCGCCAAGTGCTGATACCAATAAATACTGCGAGGATCCATGGTTCCTGGCAAGCAGGGCAATTTCAAGCGGGTATACATAATCAACTTTTTCGAAAGCCTCTTTAGAGCCAGCCTGCTTCATGGTTGTACCCAGGCAACAGAAAACATCATCGGCCTTAAGTTTATCACCTGCCGACGTAATGTCATCAAAATTATGGAGCACTATATTTTCAAGCTTGGGATGATTGATCTCCAATGGCTTCCGGGAAATTGCTTTCACCGTTGAATAAGCTTCGTCTTGCAAAAGCAGTTGCAGCAATTGTCTTCCAATAAGGCCGGTTGATCCTGCAAGTAGCGCTATCTTCATAGACGTGAAAGCTATTAAAAAGTCTTTTGTATTTCTCGTTTCATTTCAGACAACGCATGTCCCAATGGATCGATCTGCTTACTTACGGATATGGCAAATATTTTTTTAGCCAGATCGAGGCTTGTTGAATCAATAGTCATTTCAGATGCGGCCTCATTAATCGTTACCACTAGATCTTCTTTAGCATTTTTAATAAGGTTCCACACATCTTCGCTCATGTACACCTGCTGCGACACGTTGTGATTATATTCATTTCTTATTTCACTTAACAGAAGCTGATGAAATTCGCTGGAAGGCATGTTAGCCGTATTTAAGCGGATAAGTAAATTCTGAGGGGCTATGCGTTCTAAAAATAATGTCATTCGTTCATAGGCCTGAAGTCTGTTGGGTAGCACGGTCTCGATACTGCGGCTCCGTACTTCCAGTTTCTTTAACTCAATTTCTTTTTGAATGAATGACCTTACCAGAAGGTAAGCCAGATATAAAATAAGTGATGCGGGCAACAAAATCTTTCCAAACTCAATAGCAACTTCCATAGGAATTAATTTAAAACTAAACGTGTTTGAAATTTAGATATTTTTGAAGGACTATTCTAAAAATCAGGAAAATCACAATCATTTTTCATGCTTAATAATCTGGAACCCGTTACGCTGTCGGCTCGCGCTATTGAAGAAGTGCGAAATATTATGCTCACCAAAAACATTCCGGCAGAGTATGGTCTGCGTGTTGGCATAAAAGGAGGAGGGTGTAGTGGTGTTGCCCTCTTGCTTGGCTTCGATAAGAAAAAAGACACTGACCTGGCGTATACTATTGAAGATATTCCTGTTTATGTTGATAAGAGGCATACCATGTATATCATTGGTAAAGAAGTAGATTTTTATGAAGGTGCCGATGCCCGAGGATTTATGTTTGTCGACCCCGAAAAGAATACCACAACTTCGGTGTAACCCATCGCAACTTCGCAATACCTTTTAGCGCGGGCCTATATGATATTAAGTCCGGATGCTTCATCTGTTTGAAGAAAAGTAAAAGCAACTGAGCCGAGATTTCTTTTCTATTACTTGTACCCCGATCATCATTTGATTATATTGAATTGGAGCCCATCTATACCCACTGCCGGTGGGTAATTGATGGGCTTTGCATATTCTGAAGGATTTGCAATGCGCCTCAAAAAATACAGATGAGTATTTAGCAGTCCTTCTGAATCTGCCTGATGTTGCAAACGTATAATGAAAGCTTTTAATAAGACCCCATTATGCACACTGAAAAAAAGATAATTCAACCCCTTGCTGACCTGGTGAATGAGCTGGAGCAGAGAAACATTGCACTGGAAGGAATTCAAAAAAATCTGGAGCAGACTGTTCATGACATGGCGTTGGAATTACAAGCGGCTAATAAAGAACTTAAATCAGCGCGTGAGCAATTGTCATTCTTAAATGAGAAACTCTCGGCGGCATCGCTCCTCAATCAACAGCAATCAGAAATAATTAATCAGCAAAAAAAGCAGGAGGTTATTTTACGCCAGTCAGAAGCTAACCTGAGAACAATCTTTGATAATACAGAAGATTCGTTTACACTGCTTGATGATAAGTATAATGTTATCATGGCCAACGGCCCCACATTAAAAGTATCACCCAAATTTGTCCTCGGTGTTAATATTCTGGATATAATTTCAGATGAGCGAAGAGAAATATTTCGGAAATATCTTGAAGAGGCACAGCGGGGCGATGTTGTTAAATATGAAGTGGAGTATGGTTCAGGCAGAGATTCTCAATGGTATAACATCACCATAGCCGCCGTAAAATCAGATGGCATATTCATTGGGTTTTGTATTACCACACGCAATTCAACAGCTATTAAAAAAGCAGAAATCTCTCTTCGTGAAAGTGAAGAAAGGTTTCAGGCTTTCATGGATGCTAGCCCGGCAATAGCCTGGATAAAAGACAGCGAAGGCAATTATCTATATGGTAACAAGATATGGAACAATCTTAAAAAAGATAACGTGCTTGCTTCTGATTTTATGGTGAGCAATCAGAAACAAGAACTTGAAATTATAAATGGAAATCAGTCTGTTGAAACGGTTGAGTCTACAAAAAATGCTGCCGGAGTTAAGCAATATTGGAATTCAATAAAATTTCCAATCAAGAATTCTACAGGCGATTCACTGCTTGGATGTTTTGCCATTGATATTTCTGAAAGAAAAAAATATGAAACGGAATTTCAACAAAATGAGATTTTATTAAACCGAACGTATGACATTGCTGAGATGGGATACTGGACTTACAATCCGGATACAAACCAAAGCAGCTGGAATGAACAGGCCTCTCGCATTTTTGGAATGGAAGAACATGCCAACACTGGTTTTGAAGGATATTTAAGTGCTATACATCCAGAGGATTTGGAAAGAGTAAAAGACGCTGCAAAACTCACACTCCTGAACAATAAACCGTATGATCTTGAGTATCGGATTATAAGGCCCGTTGATGGTGTGATGCGATGGATCCATGAACGCTCAGACTTCGTTCCCAATGATGAAAATTCACGATTGCTGTTAGGCGTTATCCAGGATATTACGGTACGCAAAAAAGTAGAAGAAATATTACTGGAATATAATCAGCGCTACGAAATACTTTCACGGGCAACAAATGATGCCATCTGGGATCTGGACATAGAACATGACTTCGAATTATGGAATCATGGCATTCAAAGTATTTTTGGTTACTCTGCCATCCATATTAAGTCGGCTTCAAAATGGAGGAAGGAAAAAATTCATCCGGCAGACTATGATCGCGTTCAACTTGAAATAACAAATGCTTTTCATCATCACAGAACCAACTGGACTTCGCAGTACAGGTATCTGTGTGCCAGTGGAAATTATAAATATGTTCTTGATCGTGCTTACATTATTTACAATGAAGACAAACCTATGCGGATGATTGGCGCGATGCAGGATATCAGTGAGCAACGCGAATTTGAACAACACATTATTGCCACTGCACTTGAGTTATCTGAATTAATTGAAAATGCAAACACACCTATTTTTGGTACCGACCGGGATGGATATATTAACGAGTGGAATAAAGTAACAGCATCACTAACAGGATATTTTAAAAATGAAGTGCTGGGCAAAAAGCTCAGCCACTTTATGAGCTCTACACAACATAAAAATCTTAAAAGTATTCTCAATCGTGTTTCGTCCGATAAGCCTGTTAGTGATTTGCAGATTCCCATTCGCACAAAAGATAACAGAGAGTTAACCATTTTACTTAACGCTACTCCAAGAAGAGATACACTTAAAAATATTACAGGTATTTTAATGGTGGGCCAGAACATTACAGAGCTTATTGAGTACAGACAAAACCTTGAAGTTAAAGTGAATGAACGCACGCTTGAACTAAACCAGGCATTGAGCAAAGAAAAAGAACTGGTTGAAATTAAAAGCAGGTTTGTGTCTATCGCCTCGCACGAATTCAGAACACCATTGTCAACAATTTTGATTGTGTTAGGCTTCTTGCGCAAGCACAGGGCTAAACTTACTGACGAAGATTTCAACTTGAAATTGAATGCTATTGAAAAGCAAGTCAACCACATGACTTACTTATTGGATGACATCTTGATGATTGGCAAAACAGAGGCCGGTAAAATCACAGCCCAACATAATCTTATTTCTATTAAAGATTTTTTCCTGCAGATTGCCAAAGAAGTAGAAGAGAGCGCAAAAACACATACAGTCGACGTTAGATTAACATGTTCCGTAGCCGAATTCTACTCTGACGAAAAACTGCTTCGCAATATCATCATCAACCTGCTAACTAATGCTATCAAGTTTTCACCAAACGCACAGTCTGTTATTTTTAATATCTCAAATTCTGCCCAATACCTGAGACTAACGGTTGAAGATAAAGGTATAGGCATATCAGAAGAGGATTTGAAAAATCTCTTCACGTCATTCCATAGGGGCAGCAATGTTGGCGATATTCAGGGAACCGGGTTGGGCTTATCTATTGCTAAAAAAGCAGTTGACTTGCTGCACGGCACTATACAAATTAGTAGCAAAGTAGGAGAAGGAACTCAGTTTATGGTTAACCTGCCCTTGCAGTCATTATGAAAAAAATTTTACTTGTTGATGATACGGTAGATATCCTGGAGAACTTAACAGAGTTCTTAACCCTGGAAGGTTATGAACTGATTACAAGCCTGAACGGTCTTGATGGGTTAGAGAAATTAAACTCAAACACTCCTGATTTAATTATTACTGATCTGCGCATGCCCGGCATGGACGGATTTACTTTTATTCAAAAAATAAAATCTCAGGAGAGCACTAAGGAAATTCCTGTGTTGGTTTTTTCAGCAAACGCTACACCGGAGAATCAGCAAAAGAGTATAGAACTAGGCGCTATCCGATTTATAAAGAAGCCCTGTACAATAGAGACTCTTCTTGAAATTATTGAAACCTCTTTAAAGATTACAAATTAACTTACGATGCAATATTAGGAATTGAAACTCTAAAAGTTGATTCTTTATTTTCCGTTGATCTCACACTAATGACACCTTTCATTTTATTCAATACTTCCTTAACAATGTAAAGTCCGATACCGGAGCCGATGGATTTATCAGAGCCCCGATAAAACAGATCGAAAATATTAGGACGTATATCATCGCTAATGCCAATGCCATTGTCATGAATCTGAATAGTGCAGGTAGCCGGCAATACCTCGACGTGTATTTGTATAGTCATTATAGTTTTTTTCGGATCACGAAAGTGGATGGCATTCGCAATGAGTTGAGAAAGTATGACACTAAATCCATTAACATCACCATAGAATGGAACCTGCTGATCTGATGTTACTGTAACATTTATTCTCTCTTTTATAATAATAGGCTGATACTCGCTCAATGCATCATGAACAACATGATCTACATCAATAGACTGAGTTGTTATTGTCTGATGCGATTTAGAATGAAATTGCGGCAAATCGCGTTTGCTGTGAGTTCTCATATCCCTTACACTGTTTGTAAAGCAAAATTGTGTTTTATCGAGGAAATGGAAATCAGAAGAAAGCGGATTTTTAAAAATCAGGACTGCGCAAAGCATCAGGGTTTGCCTTACGTAAAGAATAAATAAAATGATATTACACTATTTCTTTTTAGTCACTTCAATGAGGTTGTGTTCAATAGCATACTTTACTAATTGAGCAGTATTGGTAAGGCCAAGCTTATCCTGAATATGCATTTTGTGAGTTTCAACAGTTTTAATACTAATAAATAATAACTCAGCAGCTTCTTTCAGGCTTTTGCCATTAGCTATCTGCACCAGCACTTCTTCTTCTCGTTTAGATAGTTCAGTTGTTTTCTTGGTTGGCAGTCCTTTACCTTCCTTTTCTTTGAGATAGAAATCCTGGAAGACAAGTGCTGTAACTTCAGGACTGAAATAACGAACTCCGCTCATAACGGAGTTTATCGCACCAATAAGAGTTTCTTTGTCGGAGTCTTTCGGCAGATATCCATCAATGCCAGACTTAATGCCTGCAGTGATAAAGTCTTTATTAATCTCACTGGATATTAAAATTATTTTCACTTCCGGATTTTGCTCCTTAATCCATCGAGTGGCTTCGATGCCTGTCATTCCCTTCATAACAATATCCATCAAGATCAAGTCGGGAGAATGTTGGTTAACAAGATTTACGGCTACTTCGCCACTGTCAGCAATGGCAATCACTTCTATATTCTTTTCGCCTTGCAACATTGCATTTATACCTTGTCGCATTAATCCATGATCATCAGCAATTAATGTTCGAATAGTATTTTTTGTCATAGAGAAAGGTGCTTTTGGGTGTTGTTAAATTTACAAAATAATAAGTACACTATTATTAATGATCTCGACCGTATTCACCGACAATAATAACTTGCTTCTTACTCAATCGAACCTGTTCCGGGTTTATTTGCGCAAACCAGAAAGCATAAAGCCATTTATTGTAGGGAGATACTCTTAAAGGATCAGGAATTCTCTGAGTGGAGCTCTATCAAAACCTGAAAGGCCTGAGGCTAGGCTGCCATTCATCGTTCATTTTGTTACTAAATTATCCTTAAAAGTCCATTCAAAGGCGTTTTCGCACCTTTCCGATCCTCTATATCCTGATTTTATCTGAATCAGGATATGCCTCTCAAAAACGGGCCGCTGCAGCCCCAACTTTGTATCAACAAACAACCAAAAAAACTCACAACTATGAAAACTGTATTCTTCAAAATCGTTATCCTGACAATTATCGTGGCTCAATCAACAACATTATTTGCACAACGAAAACATTTTGGAAACAAGTCTAAAAACAAATTCTACTATGGAGTAGAAGGCTTGATTGGCACACGCTCTTTTAAGATACACAGTGATATTACAGCTATTGACAAAACAGGAGCATTTTTTACGGGAAAAGGATTTGGTGTAATGGTAGGCGACAAAGCTTTTCATGCCAAAGTGACCCGAAGCTATTATAATACAGAGCCAATGGCCGATCATAAGTTTAAGCTTATCATAACAGAAGGTGTTGCCAATGTGTATCCATTACAACTTGTAAAAAAGAAATTCAGATATTTTGAGCCTTACCTATTGGCTGGCTTCAATCGTGGAAATCTTAATTTTTATGGTGATTATGCTTCATCAAAGAAAAATATTAAAAAGGCAACAGTTGCTAAAGCTAAAACTGCTCCTCTATTCGGAACATTAGCTAACAACAACTGTACATGTACGTGTGGCCCTCTTGCTGATCCTGATATGTATATGACATCACCTGATGCATCTGTACCTTCATCTGCACCATCGTATTCAACAGCAGCACCTCCAAGTGATCCATTTGCAGGTGACCCTGATAAAGCTGCTTCTGATGGACAACAAACTTCATCATCTTACCTTGGCAAGATGACAATAAATCGTGCGACAATTGGTGCCGGTGTTGAATGTCACATTCCAGGCGCCAGCAAGTTTGTTAACTTATTCGCCGAAGTAAAATACGGCATTCCATTAAGTACAAGTACAAAAGATCCCTTATTCGAAAACACGAAAGTCTCTTCTCAGTTAACAGTAAACTTTGGAATTAATTTCGGTCTTAGCAGTAGATAAGACATTGGTTTAATAGTATTGGTTGTTAGGTTAAAATGTTTGGGTTGTTTTCTAGGTTCATAGTTCCATGTTGCTCTCGTCAAGCAACTGGAACTTGAATCTTGATTCAGTTTTTAGTTAGCAGTTATCATTTAAAAGTCATTAGTAATTAGTCATTGGGTTAATAGTTTATTGGTTTTTTAGGTTTGGTTCCAGGTTCGGAGTTTCAGGTTGCTTTACATCAGCGATAGAAACTTGAACCTGGAATTTTTTTATAGCATCTCATTACTTCGGAGTTTTGATTAATTCAACTTTCTATTTCTATAATCATATTATAGCCCTTTGCGTTCAGTTACTTCCCAATGACCGATTCCCAATGACTAACTAACCACCGCTCAAAAGTTCCCCCGCAAGCTTCATCAAATTTTCGAGTATAATCAGAAAAGTATTCAATGGAATCCTTTACATTGAAATATAATTGAATCTACTCCTATGCCTGATTTTCAAATTAAAAAAACACCCAAGGATTATGATGTATGTATTGTTGGCTCCGGTGCTGGTGGAGGCATGGCAGCTTATGTGTTGGCGAATGTCGGCATAAAGGTTGTGCTGCTGGAAGCAGGTCCACTGTATGATCCTGCCAAAAATGTTACACAACTCAAATGGCCGTGGGAGTCGCCACGCAGAGGAGCCAGTACTTTTTACAGAGGCTTTGGTGATTTTGATGCCGCTTATGGCGGATGGGAATTAGAAGGCGAGCCATATACTCACAAGGATGGTACTAAGTTCGACTGGTTTCGTTCGCGCATGCTTGGAGGAAGAACAAACCACTGGGGAAGAATTTCGCTTCGATTTGGTCCAAATGATTTTAAGCATAGAAGCATTGATGGTCTTGGCGATGACTGGCCGATTGGTTATGATGATGTAGCACCCTACTATGATAAAGTAGATAAGCTTATAGGTGTGTTCGGATCGAAAGAAGGAATTCATAATGAACCTGATGGTATATTTCTTCCGCCACCCAAACCTCGCCTGCATGAATTGTTTATAAAAGAAGCAGGCACACAACTTGGAATTCCGGTAATACCATCGCGTCTTTCTATTCTCACACAGAAAATTAATGACAAGCGTGGAAAGTGTTTTTTCTGTTCACAATGTAATCGGGGTTGTACGGTGCATGCTGACTTCTCATCGTCATCTGTATTGGTGAATCCCGCATTGGAGACCGGTAATGTTGATGTGATTCCCAACGCCATGGCGCGCGAAGTATTGACCGATGCCAACGGTAAGGCTACTGGCATTTCGTTTGTCAATAAAGATGACTTGCAGGAGTACACCGTTAATGCCCGCGTTGTTATACTGGCAGCGAGTGCATGCGAGTCTGCACGTTTGCTGTTGAACTCAAAATCATCACGCAATCCAAATGGCCTTGCCAATTCAAGTGGTGTGGTTGGTAAATATCTTCACGACTCTACAGGCGCGTCAATGGGTGGTATCCTTCCCAAGCTTGTAGGACGCAAGCGTTATAATGAAGATGGTGTAGGTGGCATGCATGTTTATACACCCTGGTGGCTTGATAATAAGAAACTTGATTTTCCACGAGGCTATCATATTGAATACGGTGGAGGCATGGGTATGCCTGGCTATGGTTTTGGTTTTGGAATACAGAATCACAACGGCAAATATCCAGGACGTGATGGCAAGCAAAAAGAAGGAGGGGGATATGGTGCATCTCTTAAAGATGACTATCGCTATTTCTACGGTGCAACATTTGGCATGGCTGGCCGTGGTGAAGCGATTGCACGAGAAGACAATTACTGCGAGATCGATCCAACGGTAGTTGATAAGTATGGCATACCGGTATTGCGCTTTAACTATACGTGGAGTGATCATGAGATCAAGCAGGCCAAACACATGAAAGAAACTTTTGCTGAGATCATAGATAAGATGGGCGGTGTTGTTACGTGGGGAAAATCAGATGCCGAAAGTAATTATGGACTTGAAGCGCCGGGTAGAATTATCCATGAGGTTGGTACGACACGCATGGGCGATGACAGAAAAAAATCTGTGTTGAACAAACACAACCAGGCTCACGATTGCGAAAACCTGTTTGTAGTTGACGGTGGTGCTTTTGTATCGCAGGCAGATAAAAATCCTACATGGACAATCCTTGCTCTTTCTATGAGGGCTTCGGAATATATTATTGATGAAATGAAAAAGAAAAACCTTTAGACGTATCGTTATGGATCGCAGAGAATATTTAAAACGATTTACAGTAGGTTCAATTGGAGCAGGAGTGTTGCTACAATCCTGTGGCCCTGAAGAGAAGAAGGAAAATACAGAGGCAGCACCGCCAACCTTTAGTATTGATCGTTACGCAGCGGAGCTTGAACGCGATAAGAAATTGCTAAGCGAAACTTTTTTCGATGAGCATGAAATGAAAACCATTTCTGTTTTGGTTGATATCATCATTCCAAAAGATGATGTTTCAGGAAGTGCTACTGATGCAAAGGTGCCCGAGTTTATTGAATTCATTGTAAAAGATATGCCGAAGCACCAGCTTCCATTGCGTGGCGGATTAAAGTGGCTTGATTTACATTGCATGCGTCGATTCAATAATCCATTTGTTACATGCACTTTACAACAACAGATTGAAATGATAGATGATATTGCCTATCCTGAAACAGTGAAGCCAGCGTTACAGCAGGGAGCAGCGTTCTTTACACTGTTGCGCGATCTTACCGCTACAGGTTTCTTCACCAGCAAGATTGGTATTGCTGATCTGGGTTATGCAGGCAACAGACCCAATAACTGGGATGGTGTACCGCAGGACGTCCTTGATCAATATGGAGTGAAGTATGATGAGCGTACATTAAAAGAGAGCCCGAAGTTTGATGTTTAGATTAGCAGGTTTTTCTTTAATTTGAGTTTGCTTTCGCAAGCGGACGCTTGAGATGGTTAGCGCACCAGCGGACGCTGGCGCGAGATTAAGAGCGTCAACGTTCCTCAATCAAGTAACGCTGATGGCATTGAATGTTGTTGTTCTGATTTTACTTCTATCCGTAGCTTATGTGTATTAAAGACATTTGAGTTGGGACTAACACTTTGCGTTAAGAAAACGCTTCCTCCAATAATACTATTCTTTCCAATGATCGTGTTTCCTCCTAATATAGTTGTGCGGGCATAGATAATAACATTGTCTTCTATTGTCGGGTGACGTTTTTCGTCTGCAAGTTCTTTGTTAACCTGTAGCGCGCCAAGCGTAACACCCTGGTATATGCTTACATTTTTTCCAATAACAGATGTTGCACCAATGACAATGCCTGTACCATGATCAATAAAGAAGGGAACATCAATGTGCGCATTGGGATGTATATCAATTCCTGTTTTGCCGTGCGCGTGCTCGCAAAGAATTCTGGGCAGAATAGGAATTGCAAGCTGTGATAATCGATGAGCAATTCTATATACAGCAATAGCATAGAAACCTGGATATGAAACGATCACTTCATGAATGCTGGTAGCAGCAGGATCATTTTCATAAATCTTTGTGGCGTCTTTTCGTAAGCTTTCATAGATCACTTCAAGTGAAGTGTAAAATGCGTTAACAGAATTCTCAATATCAATATGTTTTGGATCCAGGTAACTCAACAGAATATTCTCCAGATCGATTTGATTCTTTTTCAGAATACCCTCGTAAGTGGATTGTTTGTGCAGGCGATTATTAGGAAATAAGTACTCAAGAAGATCTGTAAGCCAGCCTGTAGCTTGCAGCGTGGAAGGCGTAGCCTCCCACTCTGCAACATGAGTTTTATAAAGAAGATCAATAAACGCAATTGTTTTCTGGTTCTTCATATTTATTGTTGAAGCTGATATGAAATAAATTCTAAATTTTAAATCAATGTGTTTACTTAGACTCCCTATTGCGTCTCCTCTTCTGGAGAGGAAAGAGGTGAGGCCACAAAAGAATAGCTTAAGTAAACGACATTGAAATTTTAAATTTTACTTTTTACTTTCTAAAAACAGGTCTATGTCCGCTGCGAAGTTTATACAAGGTGTTAACCAACGTATCAATATCGGCGCATGTATTATAAAATGCCAGCGATGGTCGTACAGTAGTTTCAAGACCATACCTTCTAAGAATAGGTTGAGCGCAGTGATGTCCTGAGCGAACAGCAATGCCTTCCTGGTTTAAGGCATAACCAACTTCTTCAGTTTTATATCCTTCGAAAACGAATGACAACACACTGGCTTTATCAGGCGCAGTGCCGATCAGGCGTAATCCT
>DATCRE010000520.1:0-2435 GCA_036569145.1 Cyclobacteriaceae bacterium | reverse complement strand
GTATAAAGCAACTTTATCAGTAGCTTCTAAATAAGTCCTGGCCACATCGCAGCTGTATTTCTCCTTTTCAGCAAAAGCCACCAGGCTGGAAATCAGGTCAACTTCATCTTCAACAATCAGAATTTTCACAACTAGAAAGTTTCTATAAAGGTAAAACCAAATACTGAAGGAAAACTAAATAATAATATATTCAGTCACACACTTAAATTGTGCCATAGGCATTAACAAAAAGTAAAATTCAATTTAGTTTTTCTTTAGTATTTGCAAATAGTTTTATGGTTTAGTTCTGGAATGGAACAAATTAAAACAGCACATAATCAAACAATACAGAAAGCTTTATTAATTATTTTTATTGCATGAAACTCAGGCACATCATTTTTTCTATAACATTACTTTGTACAATAGTGTCATTAACGTCGTATGCACAAAACACATTAAAAGTTAGTATACACGATGCTGCAACCAATGAAACGTTACCCGGCGCGAATGTATTGGTGAAGGATAGTGACAAAGGGAATTCAGCCGATGGTGATGGCATCGCCACAGTTACAGACTTACCCAACGGTATCATTCAATTAAACATAACATTCATTGGCTATCGCGATACGCTGGTGCAGGTAACTTTGCCCTATGAAAAACCTGAATTTGTTGTGGCACTAACACCGTTGGAAGAACAGCTTGATGAAATCATTGTATCATCAACACGCACCAACTCCCGTATTGAAGACCTGCCGCTGAAAGTAGAAGTGCTTGGATTAGAAGAGATGAATGAAGAGAGCACGCTGGTGCCTGGCAATATCGCGAGCATATTGGGAGATCTTGCGGTCATCACCATACAACGTACTAATCCCATCAATGGTAATGATGCTATTCGTATGCAGGGTCTTGATCCGCAGTACACATTGGTTGCCCGCGATGGACTTCCGCTCTACGGTGGTTTCTCCGGAAGCCTGGGTGTGCTCTCTATACCTCCGCTGGATCTGAAGCAGATTGAAATTATTAAAGGCTCGGTGTCTACACTGTATGGTGGTGGCGCCATTGCTGGCATGATTAACGTTATTTCAAAAGAGCCGGGCACTAAACCTCAAAAGACTTTATTGTTTAATTACTCTACGCTGAATGAAAAGAATGTTAATACGTTTTTCTCAGGAAAATTCTCGAAGAAGGCTGGCTACACATTGGTAGTGGGTGCTAACATAAAATCAGCAGTAGATGTCAACAAGGATGGCTTTAGCGAAATACCTGAACATAATAATTTCATTGTTCATCCCCGTTTCTTTTTTACTCTCAGTGACAAAACAAAACTTAACGTTGGTCTCACCTCCAATCTTGATAACCGAAAGACCGGCGATATGACGGCCATCAGGCATGGTAGCAGTATTGATCATCCTTATTTGAGAAAGGAAAATAGCTTGCGTAATGGAATTGATCTACAATTCTCACACACGGTGTCAGCTGATCATGTAGTTTCATTTAAAACAGCTGTAAGTAGTTTCCAACGCGAACTTCGCTTTCCATATCGTGAATATGCTGACTTTCATTTTAACGGAAGACAACTCTCTTCTTACTCAGAGTTGAGCGATCGCAGGCAGCTTGGCAAACATAATCTTGTAACGGGTGTTAATTTTATCACAGAATCATTCAGAAAACTTGACGGTGATGTTGTGCCCCTATTAAATTATGATTATGTAACAACAGGTCTCTTCGTTCAGGATGATTGGAAGCTTACAAATAAATTTACTGTTGAAGGTGGACTTCGCTATGACCATCATAACGTAAATGGCAATTTCTTCTTGCCACGCATAGCATTATTCTACAAAGCATCCGATCGCTTATCATTACGTTTGGCTTCTGGCGAAGGATATAAGGCTCCTAATATTCTGGCACTATCAGATCCTACACCTTACCTGATCAATAATGGTTCGACTACTAAATCTGAATATTCAACAGGTGTTAATGCTGATATAAATTTCAATACAATACTTTTTGATGAATTGGAAGTATCACTCAACCAGGCATTTTATTATGCTGACATAAAAAATCCAATGAAAGTAATTACCGATACAACAAATCATCAGGCTATGTTACAAACGCAAAACTACACCATCAGCAGTGTTGGTTCAGATACGTATGTGCAGATGACGTACAAGGATTTTGAATTGTACTTAGGATATAATCACACAGAAGCTTTGCAACATTATCCGGGAGAAAAAATTTCTATGCCATTCAATCCTAAAGATAAATTCTCCACTACACTGGCTTACTCTGTTGAAGGAAAATGGCGCACAGGTATTGAAGCCAGTTATACAGCCAACCAGTTTGCTTATGGCAGTCAATATTATTACAGCGGACAAGCCGTCTACGCCAGCAGACGTGTAGCTAACTTTTGGTTTGTAGCCGCTATGATTGAACGCAAATTTGGTTTTGGCAGTGTA
>DATCRE010000519.1:0-14817 GCA_036569145.1 Cyclobacteriaceae bacterium | reverse complement strand
GAAGCGAAACATTGAGTACTATTTTGATATTATACGCAACCAGATCATCACCTTTGCGGAAGACAAAATGATTGTGGATGCGATGATTGCGTTTGCCGAAGCATTCAAGACCATTGATGTCAATGTATCTGAAGAGACACTGGCTGCCATGAATCAAAGTATCATGGAATATTATGAGCATGAATTTATACCGAGGCTTAACGATAATACCAATCAACTGCATGCGGTAGACAAGTATATTCCACAAGAGTTAAAAGCTACTATTTTACAATATCACTACATTTCAAATAACGCTCACCCTACAGGACAGAAATCCTTGCTCAATGATCCGCTTGACGGCAGTGAGTATAGTAAGGTTCATGCTGCTTTTCATTCGATCATAAGAAGCTACCTGGAGAAGTTTGGTTACTACGATATCTTCCTCCTCGACAGTATTACAGGCGATATGGTGTATAGTGTTTTCAAGGAAGTTGATTATGCTACGAATATGATGACGGGCCTTTACAGCACAACTAATTTTGGAAAAGTTGTGCAGGAAATTATAGCGTCATCAGATAGAAATATTATTCGTTTGATAGATTTTGAAACGTATGATCCTTCGTATAATGCACCGGCATCGTTCATTGCAAGACCAGTGTATGATGGCGATACCAAGATTGGTATTGTGGTGTTTCAAATGCCAATCAACAAAGTGAACCAGATTCTTACTGGCAATAATCACTGGCGTGAAGATGGTCAGGGTGACAGCGGTGAAACGTTTATGGTAGGAGACGATTATCGCTTGCGTTCCATTACACGAGGCATGATTGAAAATCCTGATCGTTACCTCAATGCTCTTAAACGTCAGGGTTATACGGATGATGTTATCCGGCAGATTGGTAAAACGGGTACTAACATTTTGCTTGAAAATGTAAAACTTGATTGTATAACCAAAGCGCTGAACGGACAATCGGGACAACAGCTTGAACGAAATGCCAATGGAATAGAAAATCTTTACACCTATGCTCCGCTGGACATTTCTGATGTAACGTGGGTAATCGTTTCCAGTCTTAGTGATGAAGAGGCTTCAGAACGGATTGAGAGTTTAAGAAATTCATAACAGTAAGAATTAAACCGCAAAGAGCGCAAAGAAATTATCGCAAAGTTTTGCAAAGAAAAATGATGACGATAAATCTTATCTTTACAAAATATTCTCCGTGTAACTCTGCGCATCCTTTGCGTTCTCCGCGGTAAAAAACTCTAGAACAAAGTAATCAAACGAGAAGGAATATCTTTCAATGCCACAACCTGATCGGCAGCACCAAGCTTGATCGCTTCCTTTGGCATTCCAAATACAATGCATGATTGTTCATCCTGGGCAATGGTTTTGGCACCGGCTTGCTTCATCAGCAAAAGTCCGGCTGCTCCATCGCGACCCATGCCCGTCATAATTACGCCTACAGCATTTTGCCCGGCATCAGAAGCAACCGATTCAAAGAGAACATCAACAGAAGGTTTATGTCTGTTTACTAATTCTCCATCTCTGAGTTTGATAAAATATTTGGCACCACTTCGCATCAGCATCATGTGCCTGTCGCCTGGAGAAATATAAGCGTGACCTCTCATGATACGCTCGCCATCGGTCGCTTCTTTTACCGTTACATCACAAATAGCATTAACATGTTCAGCAAAAGATTTTGTAAAGCCTGCAGGCATATGTTGCACAATTAAAATAGCCGGGCAATTAGCAGGCATACTTTTTAAGAAAAATCGTAAAGCTTCCGTACCCCCGGTAGATGCGCCAATAGCAATTAGTTTATCGGTGGTTTTATAGAGTATTGGATTGGGATTGGCGAGCTGTGATTTTATTACAGGTTTATACTCTTGTAAGGTCTTGCTTACAGCAATGCGTTTCACAGCCACCATGCTGGCAGCCTTTATAGCATCCGTTATTCGCATGCGTGACTCTTCCAGGTATTCTTTTGTATTCCTGATTTCAGATTTCGCTACAATCTCTACGGCGCCCAGATCAAGTGCCTTCAGTGCGAGGTCACCACCTTGTTGTGTGAGACTTGATATAATAACAACAGGCACTGGAAACTGCGCCATTAATGTTTTAAGAAACGTGAGCCCGTCCATTCGGGGCATTTCTACATCAAGCGTAATTACATCGGGAATGGCGCTGCGTATTTTATTGGCTGCAAAGTATGGATCTGCGGCTGTGCCAATAACCTCAAGCTGAGGATCTGAATTAATAATTTCACTTAATGTCTGGCGTACCAGTGCCGAATCGTCAATAACTAAAACCTTTATAGATGTCTTCATTTACTTCTATGGCTGTTTTGGTTAGCATGTGCACATTCACTTTTCCAGTGAAGGTATTGAAAACAATCTTTCTACCATACATGCCACCCGTGTTTTGAGCTGTTATTTTTATTCCAGCTTCTCTCAGCATAAGATTGGCTACTTCAATGTTTTTCCTTCCTACAGAAAAGAGGCTGCTATGACGAAGCCATGAATTGCAACCTCCAAAAATTTTAGCTTCCATATTTTCTATCTGTGCATGGCGATGAAGCATTGAGCGGATCAGCATGGCGATGGAAGTATATCCATGATTTGGATTTCCCGCATCACTTGCAGATGAGCCGGGCATGAGGTAATGATTCATTCCCGCCAGCTTCAATTTTTTATCCCAGATACAAACTGAAACACATGAACCCAGCACGGTATGAATGGTGGCAGGCACAGTGGTTATTAAGAACTGACCATCTGTAATAAAATATTTTTTAGTAATAACGGGAACTGATTCGATCATGACAATTGCTGATAGATGGTTGGTTTTAATTGCTTCATTGACATGTTCATTCCCATAAGAGATTCACTATGTCCCAGGAAGAGTAAGCCTCCGGGGCGGAGGTATGACATGAATTTTCGAATCACTTTTTCTTGTGTTGATTTATCAAAATAAATGAGCACATTTCGGCAGAAGATAATATCCAGAGATGCTTTATCTATTCGATAAGCGTTATCCATGAGATTGATTCGCCTGTACATAATTTTTTTCCTGAATTCAGGTTTTATTCGCACCAGGTTTTCATTTTTATTGCTTCGCAGAAAGTAGGAGCGTTTGAGTTCTAAAGGAATACCATCAATACGGTCTTTATGATAAATGCCCTGATGTGCGGTTTGAATAACGCGCGTAGAAATATCGCTGGCTATTAATGAGTAAACAAAGGGAGGATATTTTTTTTTGAACTCTTCTAACACCATCATGATAGTGTAAGGCTCTTCACCAGTAGAGCATCCTGCTGACCATACCGACAAGCTTCGATATCCGTATTTGCTCAGATACTCCGGAAGAAATGAATTTTGCAGAAATTGAAAGTGAGCAGGTTCGCGATAGAAGTCAGTCTTATTGGTTGTTACCAGATCGATGACATTGAACAATTCTTCCTGCTTGCCTTCGTCACTAAAAATGAAATCAAGAAACTGGCGATAGCTTGTCATGCCCAGACTCTTCACCTTTTTGTTAAGGCGACTCTCCAGCATAGACTTTTTAGCTTCAGGAAGCTTGATGCCGTACTCTCGTGTTATGTATGACGTAAGACGAACGAAACTTTCGTCATCCATTCGTAAAAACAAGGAAGCTTCTATATCATTCATCTCGCTAAAATCTTTTCGCTCCTTAAAAGAAAGTAACGCAGCAAGTTTCTCCGAAGAGTTATGACTTGCTGCGTATACTTCACCCTAACTAAATTCTTGCTTTAAAAACATCGTTGATTAAAATTCTGAAAAGTTACTGTCGCTCGGACCATTGTCTAATTTCAATTCGTAACCATTTCCATTGACAGGCATGGTTTCAAAAGATGTTTTAGCTTTTGTCTTCACATGTTGGCGTCGCGATGTTTTGCTGGTACTTTTCTCGTCGAGTTTAAAGTAACTGATGGCCGCTTTTAATTCTTCTGCCTGGCTATTTAACTCTTCAGCATTAGACGACATTTCTTCTGCAGCCGAAGCATTGCCTTGTGTAACTTGTGATAATTGCTGAACAGCTTTATTAACCTGGTTGGCACCACTGTTCTGTTCTACACTGGATGCAGCAATTTCCTGTACGAGCTCAGCTGTTTTATTAATGTCAGGTAACGTATTTTCCAACATGTCTTTTGATTCGCGAGCCATTCTTACAGTGCGTGCTGAAATTTCATTTATTTCCGCCGCTGCTTTTTGGCTACGCTCTGCGAGCTTACGTACTTCAGCAGCTACAACAGCAAAGCCTTTTCCATGTTCACCGGCGCGTGCAGCTTCAACAGCAGCGTTAAGCGCAAGAAGGTCTGTTTTAGAAGCAATCTCTTCAATAATCGAAATTCGTTCTGTAATAGTAGTGATGGCATCCACTGTTTCTGATACTGACTGGCTGCTGGCCAATATATCTTTAGCAGCTTTGTTGGCAATTTTTTCTGTCTCTCTTGAGTTGTCTGTGTTTTGCTGAATGTTAGCAGCCATCTCTTCCATGGAAGATGAAACTTCCTCAGAAGCACTTGCTTGTTCCTGTGCTCCCTGCGACATCTGTTGTGAAGCAGCGGCAACTTGCTGGCTTGCTGTAGTTACATTGTCAGCACCGTTGTAAATAGTAACTGCAATATCGCGCAGATTGTTTACCATTAATACCAGCGCATCATCAAGATCGCCACCAAGATTTTTCTGTGCCTTGAAATCAATCATCAGGTCACCGCTTGCTACGCGTTTGGCTACATCAACAGAGCTGCGCAGTTTTTCAATCATATACTGAAGCTCTTTTAACATCACACCAATCTCATCTTCACTATTGATTTTAACATCAGCAGAGAAATCACCGGCAGCAACTTTCTTTACAGCAACTGTAGCTGTATTCAACGAACTAGTAATACCTCTGAGCAGCCACATGGCCATAAATATGCTGGCTAATACAGCTACAATAATGATGGTGGTCATGATGCGAACAGCACCATAATACATTTCATCCGTCTCTTTGCGATCTGAAGTAAGCTGAACACCAATTTTGTTTATGTAATCGTCTATTTTAAGTTTCAGTTCACTGCCAATCTGGTTAGCCTGTCCATTAGAGAGAATACTTGCTTTTGCATTTGTACTTTTAAGTGCCAGTTTCATTGTTTCTGTGTGAATGGCCATGAACGTTGTATACTCCCTGAAGTATTTATCCAACATCATCTGGGTTTCGCCAGTAGCATTTTTGCTGAGCCTGGTAACAGCAATATCTAACTTGGCTTCAAGATCAGAGCCTTCTCTGAAAGATCTTTCACGCATGGCATCCGTATAAGAGAGCACCAGAACTTTCTCCTGGCCGTAAAGTTGGGTAAACAGATCTTTCACTTGCGAAGCTATGCTGAGCTGTTCTTTTGTACCATTTTCAGCAAGATAACTCATCAACTCTTCCAACGTGCCTTTTGCTTTTGAGAACTCAGTATAACCATCTGTAAAGGAGTGATCTCTTGCCATTGACTCGGTGCTTTCCATAGCAAGTCTTATAACATCTTTATTAACATTGTAGAATTCGTCCAGCTTAGGGCCAAGCTGTTCAGCAATGGCTAACAGATCGCCCGTACTCATAGCTTTGAGTTCTTCATACCCAGCGCTCATCATCTTAACATTAGACTCTATCTGGTTAGACAGTTCACTCATCTTTTGAGCGTCAGTTTCCAGGATGATCATTTTTTGATACCGGATAACCATTTGCATGAAGTATCGTACACGCAAGGCTGTTACCTGCTGCTTTACCGTAGTGTCAAGTACATTGATGCGCTCACGAACACTGCCTATTCTTGAGTAGGATAGAACAAAGATGATGGTCATCAATACGATGAGGGAAGCAAACGCCCATATAAGCTTGTTCCGGATAGTTAATTTATTTAGCATAACTCAAATTTTTTATTGTTTCTGATTTCATTTATTCAAAGTCTGACTGATCTTGTCAAGATCGTTTACTGAAAACACTCTGGCTATATCCATGATCATGGTAATGTCTCCCTGATTATTTACAATGCCAGTAATAGGCGTGGTGTCCTTATAGTGTTCAAAGTCTTCTGACTTTTGTATTTGCCTGCTATCGATCTCTACTACTTCGCGGGCAACATCTACAATGGCGCCAACTTGCGTGGCTTTGGCTGTTTCCTGGATGTCCAGTATTAATATCCTGTTTTTCTTTGTTCGTTCAGTGCTGGGAAGTCCCAGTTTTAAACGAGTATCCAGGAGAGGCAGAATTTTGCCTCGCAGGTTAATGATGCCAAGCATATAGTCTGGCGTTTGAGGTACTTTTGTAACATAGTCGAGTTCCACTATCTCCTGAACACTACTTACAGGAATTGCAAATTTTTCATCACCCAGCATAAAGGTGAGATAGGCACTTGACGTTGATTCATTAGTCATAGGGCTTGATTTAGTCATGATTAATCGTAAAGAGTCGTTGAGGGTCTAGTATCAGTGCTATGCTTCCATCGCCAAGAATGGTGCTGCCTGAAATAAAATCCTGTTGTTTATACATTTCACCGAGTGGTTTAAGCACAGCTTGTATTTTTCCTTGTATGGAGTCAACAGCTATGCCTTTGTGAATACCATTGATGGCAATAGAAATAATGTCGGCAGTTTTAGGAAGCGTAGTTCCCGGATGAAACCTGTCATGCATGGAAAAAATCTGCAAGGGTTCTTCATTAATGATGACATCATTGTAGATACGTTTTCCGCGATTGATAGAAGAGTAAGGTATGCGATCAATCCGCTCGATGAGACTGAGTGGCACAACATAATGTGTATCAGCAACAGATACCAGCATGCCATCAATGATAGATCTTGAAAGTGGTAGCTGGATGTGAAAAGATGTGCCTTGGCCCAATGAACTGGTGACCGTAACGGTACCTCTTAACTCTGCTATGCGCTGGTTCACTACATCCATGCCGACACCACGACCGGAGACATCTGAAATTTCTGATGACGTGGAGAGCCCGGGATGAAAGATCATCTCAAATATCTCTTCATCGGTATAGTGAGCATCGGCTTTGGCAATGCCTTTTTCTATTGCTTTGTGTAATACTTTTTCTTTGTCAATTCCTTTTCCATCATCACTGATAATTAAATTTATCGATGTGCTGGTTCGATGTACTTTAAGCCTGATAATTCCATGCTCTGCTTTGCCTAAGGCCTTCCGTTTTTCAGGGGGTTCAATGCCATGATCCATGGCATTTCGGATAAGATGCATCAGCGGATCAACCATCATTTCGATTACATCTTTATCCATCTCTGTCTCTGTTCCCTTCGAGAGAAAATTTACTTTTTTACCCAGGGCTTTTGACAGATCGCGCACCAGTCGCTTGAATTGGATCACTAATGATTCGATGGGCACAAGACCAATCTGCAATGAAGTATCCCGAAGATGATTAGTCACCATCTCCATTCGTTCTGTTATTTCTTCAAGACCCGCTACGCGATTGCGTTGCGATACATTCAGTAGCTGTGCTTGTAAAATAATGAGTTCGCTGATCCAGTTCAGCAAGTCATCAATTTTACGTTTGCTTACTTTTATAACAGTGTCATTTGAATCTTTTCGGTCACCAGCTTCACGGTCTTCCGGTTTTCCTGGTGTTACAGTCTCTTCCTCATGTACCTGATACTGATGAGAAAGTTTTTCAGCCTGTGTTCTGAATTCTTCTTCACTGATTTCATTGGCGTGATACTGGTTCGTCATTTCGGTGAAAGAGGGGAGATCCCAAAGATTACCGTTGCCAAGCTCTAACAGATCTACTTTGCATTCATTCTCAATAAAAATGAAATAACTTTCAATTTCTGCCGGAGGAGTAACGGTTGAAAGAACCAGGCTCCAATGTGTAATAGTTAAGTCATCTTTCTGGTAGAGCTCAGTTTTACTGGTGCCCAGCGATTCGAGATCTTTTACAATAAAAATGAGAGGATGATTTCCTCCTGCTGTTATTGCTATTGTAGGTGTTACCTTAATCAGGTATGTTATGACAGTATCTTTTTTGTCGGTCTTTACCAACCCTGATATGCTGGCTTCAGACTTTTTCAGGAATTGCAGTACCGATGCCAGCTGTTCTTCCAATCCACGGGCCTCGGTAATTGCTGCTACATCTTTTTTCTGCAGCAGGTAACGAACTTTATCGAACGAGCTGAGGGTGATACTTATAAGTTTATCGGTAACCTGAAGTCTTCCCTGGCGCACCATGTCGAACAATGTTTCCAGGTGGTGCGCCAGTTCACCAATATTCTCAAAGCCAAACATATTTGCCGCACCTTTAATAGTGTGCATGGTGCGGAAAACTTGCTCAAGCGGTGCGGAAGCCATTGGATTGGCCTCTAACTGCATCAGACCTTCGTCCAGCTCATTTAGCAGATCAAGCGTGTCTTCAGTAAACCTTTTTTGGTTACTGTCCATTTGAAATTATATTTTCTATCTGGGCAAAGAACGACTCAGCTTTATATGGTTTTCTAACCCAGGCAGAGAGCCCTGCTTCTTTGGCCAGCCTCATTTTGGTAGGATCTGACTCGGTAGTGAGAAACATGACAGGTATTGCGGACGTGGCACTGTTGGCTTTAATTTTATGGAGTAGTTCAATGCCCGTACATTTAGGCATATTATAATCAGAGAGAACCAGGTCGATTGTATTAATATTGTCTGTTAACACCTCGAAAGCTTCATTTCCATCAACAGCTCCGATCGTTGCGTAGCCCTTTTTTTCCAGGGTATCGCGGACAAAATTTCTAATGCTCTCAAAATCTTCAACAACAAGGATTGTTTTTTTCATGCAATGTGAATTAAAGTGTATAGGCAATTCTTCAGCGTCAACTTAATGAAGTTTCAAATAGATACTTATATATATGGGATTTAAAGGATTTAAGAGGGTCTCATAGCATGTAGCTTCTTGTTAGTAAATTTGCACAATCGTTTTCACTTGGGAATAAAAACGGTACTCAAGGCCATAGACAAAATGGTGGACAGTGTAAAAAGCGTTTTAAATGAATTATTTGGTTTTTTTCCCGCGGTAGGGTTCCATTTAATCCATCCAGCAGCGTTGGACTGAGATTTTTTACTTTTGTCAAGCTAAATGAACGCACCATTTTGTAAAGTATCGTTTCTCGGACAGCACTAACCACTGCGTTGTATGGCCTGTAAAAGCATTGGAATGGTAGAAGATAACAGTGGCAAAGGATAAAAAATGTAGTAGGAAATACTGTCATATATGGAGAGTTGTTTTTCTCCTAAGTTACTAAAATATATGCCAGTGATGACGGGGATTACCTGCCTGGAGGTCTGATGTAAACCTCAAAAGAAAATGCAATGCCCGAGGTTTTGATGCCGGTAACGCCCGGGGGAAGTTTACTGCTGATATTTTTTCTGTAACCGCCAAACAACTCAACACCGACGAGTTTGGTAATTTTTCGGTTGTAAACAACCCCTATATCAACGTCCAGTTTTCTAAAAGTAGCGTAACCATCGGTATCAATTCTCTTTATATAATAGTTACGGGTAAGAGCTTCGGTCTTGAAATAGACAATATCAGATGGAGTAACATTGTAACGCCAGGCTATTTTGTAAGGCAGGCTTATTTCAAGTCCTGCTTTTTTAGAATAATTATTATGATAGATAAAAACGGGCAATACAGTAATAGAATTAAATCCTTTGCCAGCCAATACACCAACGCCAATTTCGTTGGTGGCCGATCTTTTCTTGAGATAAGCTGCTGAAAACGTATAGTTCAACGGAGAATTTGTGAAAGAGCCATCCGCGCGACTGCCACTTTGGTTAATATTAGCATTAATTAAAATCCATGCGGCACTGTCAATTCTGTTTATTGATCGAATATCAACCCCTACAGATCGCAGGCTCCAGTTTGAAAGTGACCGAATGAGATTGTCCTTGTCATTCTTTTGAAGCTCAACCTGTTCGGTACGATACTGTGGCCCTATAATAAAGGAGCATTTTGATGTATGAACAAGAGGAAGCCATGCTTTTACAAAAATATCCTCATGTGTAGCGGTCTTGTAAGTTCCGTTACCAAAACTGTAAACCCGGCCAGGAGCTTGCGTATTTTTTAGGGTAATCCATTTGGAGGGAGCCATTCCATCAAGACCAGGCTTGACTTCTTGCGAACGGCATTCATTACTAAAAGTCAGTAGCAGACATGATAAACCAGTAAATACTATACGACTGCTACTTAAAATCATACTTAACGGATGGTATAAGAAACTACAAGTTAGCTATTTCATTAATAATTAACCAGATACCATCAAACGAATCATGGTTGTGTAATATTCTGTGGTATTCATAATTTATTTGCGGGCTTGCGATAGCGAAGAGACTATGGGGAGTTCTGAACTCAAAGGAGGTGTCAATAAGAGCAGCAATTATTAATAAGTGTATAAAATGACATATTCATTTTATGCATTTCCGAAAACGTTTTTTCATTTTTTTTGAAATTAATAAGAGTCATTTTCGGAGTACTGTTTTTCGATCCTTAAAGCCTGATAATTAGACTTGTAGTCTATTTTACTATAAGGGTAACTTCCTTATTTAAGCTACTGCAAAGAGACCGATGAGCCATTCAACATTTTGCCAGTCTCGAAAAATACCGCATTTTTATTCGTTGAACACGTTTGTGTTACCTCTAAACCTTATTCAGTTGAATGCTAATTTATAACTCATGCAGAAACTTCAATCCACAGATTACATTGTTTTCCTGATTTACTTTTTTATTGTCGCGGCCTATGGCTATTGGGTATATAAACGTAAAAAGAAATCGCAGCTAGATTCAAAAGACTTTTTCCTGGCGGAGGGTTCGCTCACGTGGTGGGCTATTGGTGCATCACTCATTGCATCAAATATTTCGGCTGAACAATTTATAGGCATGTCGGGCTCTGGCTTTAAAATGGGTCTTGCCATTGCTACGTATGAATGGATGGCGGCTGCTACATTAATGATCGTAGCAATCTTTTTCATGCCTATTTATCTGAAGAATAAGATATACACCATGCCGCAGTTTTTAACGCAGCGGTATAGCAGTACAGTAAGCACTACCATGGCAATTTTCTGGTTGTTGCTTTATGTGGTTGTGAATTTAACATCTATTCTTTACCTCGGAGCGTTGGCTATCAGCACAGTATCTGGTCTTAACTTCTGGGTATGTATGAGTGGTCTTGCCATCTTCGCTGTAATTATCACGCTGGGTGGTATGAAGGTTATTGGTTATACGGATGTTATCCAGGTATTCTTCCTTATCCTTGGTGGATTAGCAACAACTTATTTAGCAGTAACACTGGTGTCGGAACATTTCCATACTACCGGTGTAGGTGAAGGACTTGGCTTACTTGTTAATAAAGCCAGTGATCACTTTCACATGGTGTTCAAGAAAGATAATCCTAACTATCTGGATCTTCCTGGTCTTACGATTCTTATTGGTGGTATGTGGATTGTGAATCTTAATTACTGGGGTTGTAACCAGTACATTACACAACGTGCTTTGGGAGCAGATCTTCCTACAGCTCGTAATGGTATTCTGTTCGCCGCTTTCTTAAAACTTTTAATGCCTGTGATTGTAGTACTGCCTGGTATTGCAGCACACGTTCTTTTCAAAGAAGGTTTGTTTCAGCAGGAGATGACTGTAGGTAATGAAATCAATCCTGATCGTGCTTATCCTGTGTTATTAAATTTACTTCCTACAGGATTAAAAGGTCTTTCGTTTGCAGCATTGACAGCAGCGATTGTAGCATCACTTGCAGGTAAAGCCAACAGTATATCAACAATCTTCACGCTTGATATCTATAAGAAATTCTTCAATACTCAGGCTTCTGAAAAACAACTTGTATTTGTAGGTAGAATAGTAGTAGTGGTAGCGATGATCATTGCTATCATTATTTCTCCATTCTTGGGTATCGATAAGAAGGGTGGTTTCCAATATATTCAGGAGTACACAGGCTTTGTGTCGCCAGGTATCTTTGCCATTTTCATTCTTGGTTTCTTCTGGAAGCGCACTACCTCTACAGCTGCACTAACAGCAGCCGTGATAACATTCCCGCTATCTATTTTCTTAAAGGCGTTACCGGGTTGGATGGATCTTTCATTCTTAAGTAGCACCGGATTCTCCGTGTTGAGTAGCGAGTCAGGTCTTTATGAAATTCCATTCCTTGATAGGATGGGCTTTGTGTTTATGATCTGCGTTACCTTTATGGTGATCATTAGTTTAGCAGACTCAGGCAGCAAGAACAATCCTAAAGGACTTGAAATCGATGCTACTATGTTTAAACCTAAAGGTGCCTTTGCAGTAGGAGCAACCATCATCCTCGGTATCCTTTCAGCTCTTTATATTATATTCTGGTAGACTTTAGTTTTTCAATAAACGCGAATCTGATTAATTTCAATTCGCGTTTATTGAAGTAACTTTTTCTGCTATGAATAGAATTGATCGTCTCACCGCCATCCTCATTCAGCTTCAAACGAAACGCATTGTTAAGGCTGAAGAAATTTCTGATCGTTTTGAAATAAGTCTGCGCACAGTTTATCGCGATGTGAAGGCGCTTATGGAAGCCGGAGTGCCTATCGGTTCAGAAGCAGGTAAAGGTTATTTTATTGTTGACGGATTTCATCTTCCGCCCATCATGTTTAATGCTGAAGAAGCAAGTGCCATGTTGCTGGCCTCTAAGCTGGTGGAGAAGATGACGGATCATTCCATCCGCAAAGCTTTTGAATCAGCGCTGATGAAGATCAAAGCTGTACTTAACGACTCTGAAAAAGACAGGCTTGAGAATCTCTATTCTCATATTGAAATTCATAAATCAACACGCGAAGAAAGACCTGATTTTCCAAATCATTTTCTGACGGATATTCAGAAGGCAGTTGTTCAGAAAGAAGTTCTTCGAATCCATTATGTTACAGGTTATGAAGAAAAAGCAACCGAACGTGAAATTGAGCCTATCGGACTTTATCATTATAGTTCTGCCTGGCATCTCATCGGTTGGTGTCGGCTGCGTAACGACTACCGCGATTTCCGTGCAGACCGTATTAAGGAACTATACAATACAGCCAAGAAATTCGACAACAGAAATCTTCTTTCAATTCAGGAATATGTTGCCCAGGTTGTGAATAACAATAGCGATGTTCACCAGGTTGTGGTTATTTTTGAAAAACCTTCCATCCGTTATATCGGCGAGCAGAAATATACCTATGGTTTTGTCTCTGAAGAAGATCTTGGCGATAAAATTAGAATGACTTTCCTGACGGCTTATCCATCAGCCTTAGCCAGATGGCTGTTGCTTTTTGGTAAATCGGCAAACGTTGAAAACAATGAGTCGTTCAAAGCCCGGATAGCTAATTTTCTCCAGGAATTAAATGAACATCATAACGTATCACAGTATCAGACTGACCAGGTTTTGTAATTATTTCTGATCGTATTAAATAATATTCTAATTCTACTGACATAGGGCTGTCATGCACAGGTTGTTGATTAGCATAAAAATTGAAACCTTATGCAAATCAAAGAGATCAAACCCATTCATTTTTTGTACTTCAAAACAGAAACCCGTGTTAGTGAGCTTTCAGGTTTTGTAAGTCGTATAGCTCGTGCCCTTCATTTAGAAGCTGCTAAACTTGGCCTTGATGTTACCGGCCCCGTATACTGGAACTACTTTGGCTTTGCGGGAGATGTGTCGCAGCCTTTTACACTGGAGATTTCCATACCCATTGCTTCACCTCCTGAAAATTATCAAGGCGAATTTCTGATAAAGAAGTCAGAATCTTTTAAATGTTTATCAACGTATCACGAAGGTAGCTGGTATGACTTACCTGTTACATACGGTAAGCTGATGCAGTATATGCAACATCATCAGCTAAATCCTACGATGGTGAATAGAGAAATCTACATCAATTGTGATTTTGAAACGCCTGCTGGCAATTTCACCGAAGTGCAGATTGGTATTCAATAATTTAAGATTTGACAACAGACATGAAGAAGAATAAGACTGTATTGATCTTCGTTTTTGATGGCTTTGCTGACTGGGAGATAGCTCACGCATCCGTAGGCATAAGAAAGAGCAATGTGTACACCGTCAAAACAATAGCGCTCACAAAGGCCCCCGTTGTTTCTATGGGTGGACTTCAGGTTTTACCTGATCTCGATTTTATACCGGAAGTTGATTTATGTGATATCGATGAATCAAACACTGCCATGCTAATCTTGCCCGGAGGCTCTATGTGGGAGCAGCAGAAGAATCATAAGATTAATTCTCTTGTAATGCACTGCCTGAAATGCAACATACCCGTTGCTTCTATCTGCGGATCAACGGTGATGCTTGCTGATATGGGCTTGCTCAATAATATCCTTCACACGAGCAACGATGTAGACTATTTGAAATTTCTTTCACCAGCATACGAGGGATGCGATTATTACAGATCATACCAGGTGGTACAAGATCAAAACATTATCACCGCGGCTGGCACTGCGAGTATTGAATTTGCCCGTACCATTTTTGAAACCCTGAACATTGATCACGAAGAAAGCTTGACGAACTGGTTTCAATATTTTAATACTATTAATTTGTGTGAGTGATTAGATTATCGTGGTTATCCGAAGCTCACTTATCTCAATGACTGAAATAATTGGCTTTAGACGACCAAAAAACAGGGTATTTTTGTTCTTCCCTGTAGTACTAAAATATTTAGTATCTTTCGGACATTCAAAATGGAGTTATGGGACTCAATACAAAAAAGCGGTTAAATTCTAGGGACACCAAAATCAAAGGAAACAAGGTGATTACAACCACTAAATCCAATGATAAAACTAT
>DATCRE010000518.1:0-4486 GCA_036569145.1 Cyclobacteriaceae bacterium | reverse complement strand
TAGAAGAGAATCTAAAGATACCGTAGGAACCCAGCGATTTTCTACATATAAACGCATTACTGAAAACTTGTTTGGTGGAGATGCTTTTCTACATTCCGTTTCGGAGCAAATGAATGCCTATATGTTAATAAGCAGACAGCATTCGCAGCCAGCAAAAGTTTTAACAGAAGTAATTGATGAGTTTAGAAATGTCTTTCCTGATGTAATGCAGTTATTGGAATAAAAGAATCTTAACTTTAATCATGACAACCACCAATCAACAAATCATTGAAACCTTCTACACGGCTTTCGGTAAGCGTGATTATGCTACTATGCAAAGCCTCTACCATGATGATGCTACATTTAGTGATCCCGTATTTCAGAATCTGAACAGTAGCGAGGTAAAAGCCATGTGGCAAATGCTGCTTACCAATGCAAAAGATATTAACGTAATTTTCAGTGAGGTTAAAACAGCAGATCAAACAGGTTCTTGCCGTTGGGATGCTTACTATACATTTACACAAACAGGACGTATGGTTCATAACATCGTCCATGCTCAATTCACTTTTAAAGATGGAAGAATTCTGATTCACCGCGATCATTTTAACTTCTGGCGCTGGACTCGCCTGGCGCTTGGATTTAAAGGTCTGCTTTTAGGATGGTCTTCTTTGGTACAAAATAAAGTAAGAGCTACTGCACAAGGAAGGCTAAAGAAATTTATGTCTGGAGCTCAGTAAATCACAGATTCATCTTTCCTTTGCAAAAAAGAAATTCCCCGATGGAGTTAGAAGAAAAAGTAAAGGCAGTAGAGGCAGTATTTGAAAAACTGGACAAAGAGATTTCTCAGTTCCAGTCGTGGTCATCCTTGCATTGTCAGTTTGGATGTGGCAAATGTTGTGTTAAGCCTGACATAGAAGCTTCAATTCTTGAATTTCTTCCTTTTGCCTTATATCTGTATGAAACTGATCAGGCTTTTACATGGCTTGAAAGACTTAAGCAAAGTAGTTCATCTATTTGCCTGATATTAAATCCAACGCAGCCAGGCCAGGGGTTATGTTCAGAGTATCTCTTTCGTGGTCTTATCTGCAGGTTGTTTGGATATTCTGCCCGCACCAACAAATACAATAAGCCCGAACTGGTAACGTGTCAGATCATCAAGACGGAACAGGCAGAAAACTACAATCAGGCAGTAAATGTTATTGAGGCTGGAGACAAATCCATCCCGATTATGAGCCAGTATTACATGCAACTCCAGGCTATCGATTTTGACTTAACGCGTGAGTTCTATCCCATTAACAAGGCAATAACCAAGGCCATCGAAACGGTATTACATTATTATGCTTATCGGTAAGTTATCTTAATTCATAATTTGATCTGGGAGACGGCCCTCCTGATAAAGTGATGAATTACTTCGCTTGTTTTGCCCGATGGTTTGAGCCTGGTGGTGGCAGGGGAGGCTGTGATGGGAGCATTAGTAAATCTAAGTGTAAGCCAGATAATTACTGCGACAATAATGCCGAGCACCAGGGATAGTTCTTTGTATGTAAATCTCCTTTTCACAATTGCCAGGGTTTGCCAATGTTGTGCCACAGATGAAAAACGCCTTTTTTGCATGGTTTAGTATAGATGACTTATAAATACTGTTCGCTTCTGAACGAATGAATATACATTTCGTACAATGCGCCATGTCTTTCAGCACGGTTCTTCTTAGCTTTGGTATTCAGTTTGTAATGAGTGGGTTATGAAAAAAATAGCAATAGTAATTCTTGGTCTGGCCGTCATGATCGGTATCATATCAATGGCTCTGGCACCAACGCCGGAGAAGAAGACAGGTATGGAATCTGTTGTTAACTGGATAACCTTTGAGCAGGCGGTTGAGAAATCAAAAACTGAAAAGCGTCCTATTTTTATCGATGTATATACTAACTGGTGTGGATGGTGCAAAGTAATGGACAAGAGTACTTTCAATGATCCACAGGTTGCTAAACTTCTGAATGAGAAATTCTATGCCGTGAAGTTCAATGCCGAACAACGTGAAGATGTTACATTTCAGGGAACGACTTTCAAATATGTAGCCAGCGGTCAGAATGGATATCATGAACTGGCTGCGGCGTTGCTTAACAACAAACTGAGTTACCCAACAGTTGTGTTTCTGGACGAGAACTTCAAGATGCTTCAGCCATTGGCTGGTTACAGAAAAGCACCTGAGTTTCACAAGATTGCCCAGTTTATTGGTGAAGGATATTACAAGACAATAAAATGGGACACCTTTCAGGAGACATATAAATCGCCTTACTAACTCATTTGTTATCAGAAGGTTCAACGCAATAAAAAAGCCTTGACGATCAACGCCAAGGCTTTTTCAATTGGTATTGATAAACAGATCTAGTGATCTTTCTTTTCTTCTTTCTTTGTACGCAGGAAATCGACATAGCCTAAGGCTGTTGCAAAACCAACCAATACCGCTACAATAGCAATGAAGATATTCGCGCCGTCTCCAATAAATTGATGAAACATATTCTTTGAATTAATTGTACGACAAAGGTAAATTTTAGAAGTAAACAGCAAAAGGTTTTCTTGTTAAAAATTAGTTAAGCGCTGTTTTTCTTTTACCAATGGAATGCAATCGTTTTTCACTTTTTCAATCCTGACGTTTGGTCTTGATAATTTTCTTTTTCGACAGGTAAAGAAAGTTAAACGATCCGATAGTAATTAACACCGTCAACACAATCAGAAGAATAATCAGGTTACGGTTGTTGAGCTCCAGGCTTTTTATTTCGTCTTGCTTCTTTAAGAGATCAAAGGCACGTTCCTTTTCCTGGAATCGTAAAACCATTTCCATCTGGGCTATGTTCCGGCTGCTTTCGTCACCGTAAATCTTCTCACGCGCTTCTTCATACTTCAGTTGAGTTTCGTAAGCTTCTTTCATTTTACCTTGCTTGGCATAATTTTCAGCACTGGTTTTATAAATGGTTGGCAGGTTGGTAGAAGAGTTAAGCTCTTCACTCAGAGCCATTGCTTCCTTTAAATACGTCGATGCCTTTGCTGTCTCGTTTGCTTTGGTATAAGTAATGCCCAGGTTGGTGACAACGTTCAATTGACCAAGCCTGTTATTTTCTTCTTTTTCAATGGCTAATGCTTTCTCGTAATATTCGATAGCTTGTTTGTAATTGCGATCCTTGAAATATAAGTTACCAATGTTAATCAACGGATCGGCAAATTTAGCACCTGCCTTCTCGCTCAACTCATAGGAGTCGTTAAAGTATTTCATCGCTTTCTCGTTCAGTTGGATATCGCTGTAAAGATTGCCCAGGTTATTCATGGAGCCAATAATCTGAGGTTGTGCACCGAGCGCCACAAACATCTGATACGACTCTTCAAGATAAGGCAATGCTCTGGAGAAATCTTTTTTGATGGAGTAGATATTGGCAATGTTGTTTTTGGTGGTGGCTATACCTTCTTTGTTGTCCAATTCCTGGTATAATTTCAAGGAGTTCAGATAATACTCCAGTGCTTTATCCAGTGCCCCCTGATTTCTATAGGCAACACCGTGATTATTGTTTGATGCAGCCATACCTTTCTTATCTCCAATTTCAGTTGCCATTGCTAACGCCTCGTGTGTATAGGCCAGGGCTTTGCTTGGGTCAGAAAGCAGGTTGGCCCTGAACAATTCATTTAAGGTTTTTACTTTATAGATACCCTTGGCGGTATCAAGTACAGCTTTAAGACTATCGGTTTTCTGTGCCGACAGGCGAAGCGCTGAAATTCCAATAAGAAACAGGAGGAGGAAGTGTTTTTTATTATTCATGATCAGGTTTATAGAACCCTAAAATTAAGATTTATTCTTCACATTCAGGCATATCAAATTCTTTCCCATGGGCGAGGCATATTCTATCATCAGTAAGGCTACCTTTGCAAGCTTATATCGAAATCATATATGAGAAAATTCCTGGTGCTTCTAACTGCGTTAAGTTTGCTGATAATTTTCAATGCAACATCACAGGTTGTAAATCCTGAAACCGCTGCTGTTGAAAAAGTAGTTCATCGTCTTTTTGAAAGCATGCAAAAGGGAGACAGCGCTCTTCTTCATTCAACATTTTCCCATAAGGTTACGCTGGCAACCATCTCCACAAGTAAAGACGGGTCAACGAAACTTACACACGAAGACTCCATTCAGGATTTTTTAAATGCTGTTGCCTCTCCTCATAAAGATGTGTGGTATGAAGAGACCTGGAGTTATACAACGCAAATTGATGGAGCTTTCGCCCAGGTCTGGTGCGACTATGCTTTCTATTTAGGAAATCAATTCAGTCATTGTGGCGTAGATGCTTTTCAACTTGTTAAGATTAATAGCGAATGGAAAATTTTTCACCTGGCTGATACACGGCGCAAAGAAGGATGTAAGGTGCCGGATTTTATTAGTGCTAAGCATAGATAGTTACAGTCCATAGTCATCGGTCAATAGTCAATAGCAGGTGTTGTGTCAGCCAACCTGGAACATTGAACA
>DATCRE010000517.1:0-10916 GCA_036569145.1 Cyclobacteriaceae bacterium | reverse complement strand
CTTTAACAATGTGGTCTTCCGGAAATAGAATCTTATCCAGGTTAGATAACTCCACCTTACGCTTACCAACCTGCGCCCATTGTGATTTCTTACTCATTTGATAGGGAAGATAAGTACTTGGAGTAGAAAATGAAAATCATTTGGTCATTGGTCGATAGTCATTGGTCTGTAGGGAATTAGTTAGTAGTAGTCATTGGTAATTAGCCATTAGTAATTAGGTTCTATCGACTATCGACCATGGACTAATGACCAATGACTTACTTACTGTTCAAAACACAAACACATTTTTTCCAGAAACCAATTCCGTAGCCTTTCCTTGCCAGATAAATTTTCCTTTGGTGTTTGTTGGTAAATTAATTTCTACATTCCATTTTTTCTTTTGAAGAATATAACTCACCTGAACAACGCCGTTGGGATGAGGCATCTCACCTTTTGCCATTTTCATATTACCAAGATGAGGTTCAATTTTAATTTCCTGAAAACCTGGTGCATCACTTTCTATTCCTAATACGGTTCTGTAAAACTCAATATTAGGACTTGCTCCCCATGCATGGCAATCTGATCTTGACCTGCTCACGTCAGACATCTCTGCCCAGGTTGTCAAACCTAAATCGATGTTCTCTCTCCATTTTCCAAGCCAGCTTATGTATTCATTTCCCCGCCCTGCTTTTATTAACGCTCGATGAACATAATATTTAAAATAGATTGATGCCTGCACCATCGATGTATCATTCAATAACTTTGCTGCAAGATTATCGATACGATCATCTGATGCCACACCGGTTAGTATGGCTAATGCATTGGCATGTTGTGAGAATAAATTCTTTTCGGGTGTGTCTGCATAGAGATTTTTTTCATTGTCCCAATACGTTTTCTGAATAGTATTTTTTAATTGTTCAGCGGAAGCGGAATATTGATCTGCATATTCTTTCATGCCAATGTTTGTTTCAAGTTCTGCAGCAATCTGATATGCCCAAAGCAATTGCAGATCGAGCACACTTGAATTTCCATTCATGCCAATTGGTGCCACGCCTCCATACCATCCTTTACTCCTGCACCAATCTGAAAAATTCCAATATGGTGGATTTTGTAATGAGCCATCAGATTGCTGATACTTATTAAAAAAAGAAAGCACAGCTCGCATGCCTTGAAGTTTATCTTTCACAAAAGCTACATCATTTCTATACCACCAATAGTCGCGCAACATACCGATCCACCAAAGTGAGAACGGTGGAATTTCCTGGTGCATTGATGTAGGATAGCGACTGAATGTAATGCCTTCTGCTAATCGTGAGTTATCCATCTGGCAAATAGCATTACGCATGAGCTTGTCATCGCCACTGTTATAAAGCGATACCAACGCCTGAATACGAGTGTCGCCAACGTATTGGAGTTGCTCATAATATGGACAATCCATGTATGTTTCTACTGCGCATAGGCGAGCCGTGCGCCATCCAATATCCAGAATAGGATTAAGCGATTTATCATCGGATTGAAAGACAGCTTTATTTTTAAAGGGATATCCTGTAAAGGTTCCATAGATATCGTCGATAGTAAGTGCTTCATCTTTTGTAGCAATACTTAATTCAACATACCGATACGTTCTCCACCATCGCGATGTAAACTCCTGATGCATGTTTCCGTCAGATATAATTTTGTCTTTATAGCCAACAAATCTTTTTCCCTCAACAATATTTCTATTGCCCTTGTTATTATCTGCTTCATACAACGATTCAGCGTACTTCACTGTAATTTCAGCTTCATTGCCTTTGCTCATGATCAATGTAAAATAGGCATTGGTCAAATGTGATTGATCAAGAAGAAGTGTAACGGTTTTGTTCGCAGGAATTTTAAATGAAATTTTGGAAGCTGGAAAGTTTGGTGGCACTTGTATGCCTTCTGCTTTTCGTAAACTAACAAGTCGTTCATATTGAAGTTCCATTGCTGGTAACGGTGATGGTATTAACATCCAGCCCGCAGCCCAATCAAATGCTCCTTTAGGCAAGCCGCTGAAAAGTGTTGCTGAATTTTCCCATGCAGCATCGTTAAACTCGACCTTGTTCCAATCTCTCGGATGATTTTTCATAATGACAAATTCACCCGGACCAGCAGCATAATATCCATAGATTCCTTCAACACGTAATTGTTGAAAGGCCGAATCACGCAGGCATTTCCAGCTGGCATCTGTATTCAGTATCGCCTCATTTGTTGAGTTACCCTGTAAAACAAAAGCGGTCTGATCTGATATTTGTGCAAGTGGTTTCAACTCACCTTCATTCCAGACTAACGCCGCTACTATATTTTTACCAGGCTTTAGATACCTGGCAATGTCAACTGTCTCATAATTCCAATGAAACAAATCACCCCTGGCAGGGCCGAGAGAAACAAGCGTAGTATTGACATATAATTTATACCTGTTATCGGCAGAAACATGAATGATAAATGTTGACGGAACAATTTCTAAGTCAATGCTCTTCCGAAAAAGATAAACTCCAAATTCTTTTCCCGGTTGATGAGGAACATGTATCCACTGCGCTTTCCATTTTTGCTGTACCTGGCAATGAAGTTGAAATGATAACAGGAATAAGACAAGCAAAACAGTTGCGGTTCTATGGTTCATGATAAGAATCTGTGTTTACGAAATATCTCTATTTTGTCTTTAATGTGATGATTAAATGGTATGAAAGGTTATTGTAACCTTTGTAACTATCCTGTGCCATCATGCTTTGCAAGTATGGTGAGTCAAAAAATAAGTGAACAAGGAAAATTCAAATTAATCATTAGCTTTACATGTTAATTGAAGATTCTTATCGCAACATAAAGTACTCTTTGTTTTTTGTGTTCCTTCCAGATTCTCAGTTTACGGTATTATTTCTCACTTTATAATAACACAGAACAATGAACATTTATGTTGCAAACATCCCTTTCAAAGCAACGGAACAAGAACTCAGGGGATTATTCGAAGAGTTTGGTGAAGTTAGCTCAGCTAAAATCATCTTAGACAAGTTTACACAACGCAGCCGTGGATTTGGTTTTATTGAAATGAACGATGAAACGGCAGGTCGTCAGGCCATCAACGATTTGAATGGTTCTGATTTCATGGGCAAGAACCTTGTAGTTAACGAGGCAAGACCCAAAACTGATGCTCCACGTAGCGGCGGTGGTTATAACCGTGGCGGTGGTGGTGGCTATAACAGCCGCAGAAACGAATATTAATCTATTTACTGTGTAAAAGCAGTTAATAAAAAAGACTGTTGTGCTTAGCGCGACAGTCTTTTTTGTTTTTACCCTCAGCGTTCTCGCTCAATTCATCAGAGTCATTTTCTAAAAGCAGGAAATCAATCTCGTCACATTCAGCAATCTTATCTTGTACATCTAAGCGATTTTTCGTAAACTTTGTATAACAAAATAAAACTGTTATGAATGTTGTTTCCAGTGTTGAAAAATGGGGCAACTCACACCGCCCCGGTTGGCTAGATGTATTTCGCATCATCCTTGGCATATTTATTACCTACAAAGGTATTTTCTTCATAACCCATATGAATGAGTTAGAATTGACTACCGCAGGTATTAATGTTTATTTTGCAGGTGTTGTTCTCGCGCACTACATTGTTTTTGCGCACATCCTTGGTGGTCCGCTCATTGTATTCGGACTTTTCACACGTATCGTAAGTCTTATACAGTTACCAATTCTTATTGGCGCTATCATCTTTGTTAACTTACCTCACGGCATATTATCTGTTGCTAATTTCGAACTGTGGGTATCTATTGTTGTTTTAACCGGACTTGTAGTGTTTATGATCTTCGGTGCTGGCAAGTTCTCTCTTGATGCCCGACGAAGAAAAGAAATGGAAATGATGTCTCACTCGTAAAATATTACTTAACCTAAACTGAAGGGGCATTCGTTGTGGATGCCCCTTTTTTATTTTAACTATCTTAGGACAAAATTTATTCAGGATGTCGTCATACATAATAGGTGTTGATATTGGAACGGGCAGCACCAAAGCAGTTTCTATAAACACCTCAGGGCAAGTACTCTTTTCAACAAGCGCATCGTATCCAACATTATCACCAAAGCCAGGTTATAGCGAACAGGCACCGGAATTAATCTGGCAAGCTTTTATAAAATGCATACAACAAACCGTTAATAAACTTGGTCAGCCAAAGGGCATTGCACTAAGTTCTGCTATGCACAGTTTAATAGCTGTTAACGAGAACGGCGATCCGTACGCAAATATGATTACGTGGGCCGATAATCGGAGTGCTGCTGTTGCAGAATCTATCAAGCACTCGGCCGCTGGGGAAATGATTTATGAACAGACTGGTACACCCATTCATAGTATGTCTCCGTTATGTAAAATAATCTGGTTGAAGGAAAACGAACCAGAGCTTTTTGCAAAAACTCATAAGTTTATTTCCATCAAAGAATTTATCTGGCACAAACTTTTTCAATTGTTTGAAATTGATCATTCTCTCGCTTCTGCAACAGGATTGTTTGATATTGAAAAATCAGAGTGGAATGTGAATGCACTAACACGTGCCGAGATTGATAGCAAAAAACTTTCTTCACCAGTTAGTACAGGCACCATTCGAAATACACTATCACCTGAAGTAGCAACACAATTAAAACTTGAAACCAACACATCTTTTATCATTGGTGCAAGTGATGGTTGCATGGCTAACCTGGGAAGTTTTGCTACCGAGCCCGGTATTGCAGCGCTCACTATCGGCACTAGTGGCGCTATTCGTGTCGGCAACACAAAGCCTACATTAAATTTCAATGCCATGACATTTAACTACAGGCTCGATGAAGCAACCTTTATTTCTGGTGGGCCTGTTAACAACGGTGGTGCTACATTAAAATGGTTTATCCAGAATTTTCTAAGCAGGAATCTGAATTCACCGGATGACTATAATGCAATCTTACAGGAAATTGAATCGATAGAAGCTGGCGCTGATGGATTACTATTTCTCCCCTATTTACTTGGTGAACGTGCACCGATATGGAACAGCAATGCTCAAGGTGTTTTCTTCGGCATTAATAGTCAGCATAAGCAAGCACATTTTACAAGGGCCGTTATAGAAGGAATAACCATGGCACTCTATCATGTTGCCAATGCCATGGAAGAATCTGGATTGACGATAAAGCAAATTCATGTCAGTGGCGGATTTGTTCGTTCAAAAATATGGATACAGATCTTGTCTGATATCTTCAATAAAAAAGTTTGTCTTATCAATCCTGAAGATGCTTCAGCATTAGGTGCAGCGTATATGGCATTGAAATCGCTTGGCTTAATTACAAACTATGATCAGATAAAACCTGATGCTATTGAAACATATCTTCCTGATAGCCGTCGACATAGGATTTATGCTTCTAACTTTCTTCGTTACAAAAAAGTATACAATAGTCTTAAAGAGATTATGAATGAAGATTAGAATTGATTGGATCTTAACAATACTAATGTGCAAGCCTCAAGCGCTTCAATGCCCTGATCTTCTGCCAACGTCTCAAATTCTTCGTTCTCCGTTCCTGGATTAAAAATAATACGTTTGGGTTTCAGACTTAAAATATAATTATACCATTCGGGCTGATGCTGCGGGCCAATATAAAGTGTAACGGTATCAACATCTTTTATGACAGGCTTACTGCGAATATCCTGAATCTCTTTACCAAACACCGTACCCTTTTTAATGCCAAGTGGAACAATTTCATGTTTATAATCTGTGAGCATGCCTGCCGCCAGGTAAGCATACCTGGATGTATTAGGCGTGGCGCCTATTATAACTGTCTTCTTCATTTATCCGTTAAATTCATTTTGATTTCTAATATTAACACTTAATCTTACAAAAAATTGATAAACTACATGCGCATAAAACTATTTCTCCTTTGTATTGGTTCATTCCTGTTATCACAGCTTGCGTTAGCACAATCAAAAGACCAATACCACTATTTGGTCGATCTCACACAAGTAAACAACGATAAACTTCTGGTTGAATTAAAACCTCCTGCTATAACTGCAACAGAAATTACTTTTTACTTGCCAAAGATGATTCCAGGTACGTATGCCATTGAAGACTACGGACGATTTGTATCGGAGTTTAAAGCCCTCGACAAAAAAGGTAAAGAGCTGCCTATAGAAAAATCAGGAACTAATTCATGGAAAATCAAAAATGCTAACAAGCTTGCCAAGATCAGTTACTGGATCGAAGACAGCTTCGACACGCAACTTGGAGAGCCTGAAATTTTCTGGCCTGCAGGTACAAACATTGAAGACAAAAAGAATTTTATTCTAAACGCCAGCGGATTTTTTGGCTATTTCGAAGGAATGAAAAAAAATGCTTTCGAATTTAACATTATCAGACCTGTGGACTTCTATGGATCGACAGGTCTCATAGCACAACAAACGGGCAGTCCGCTTACAGCCATCAAGTTTGAAAAGTTAAAGACTGACAATTCAAAGAAGGTTGATATTTATAGAGCTGAAGACTATGATCAATTGGTTGATTCTCCATTGATGTATGCCAAAGCTGATACCGCTGTTATTAAAGTAGCTAACGCCGAAGTGTTAGTAGGCTCCTACTCACCTAACAACAAAATAACAGCAAAGCAAATTGCAGCCAGCATTAAGGAAGTGCTTATGGCGCAGAAAGAATATCTCGGCGGCCAGTTGCCTGTTAATAAATATGCTTTTATATTTTACTTTACAGACAAGCCTGTTATGAGCTATGGTGCGCTGGAACACTCTTACTCGTCTCTTTATTTTATGCCGGAGACTACCATTGACGAGATGAATCAACAACTTCGTGATTTTGCTGCACATGAATTCTTTCACATCGTTTCTCCACTGAATATTCACTCAGAAGAAATTGGAAACTTTGATTTCAATGATCCCAAGATGTCGCAACATCTCTGGATGTATGAAGGCGTAACAGAATACTTTGCCGGCAACGTACAGGTCAAATACGGACTCATCACACCTGAAGAATATCTTGATGTTCTAAAAGGAAAAATGCTTAGTCTTGATCAATACGATAACAATTTGCCATTTACTGATTTAAGCAAATACACACTTGACAAGTATCACGACCAATACAACAACGTTTATGTAAAGGGCGCGCTCATAGGCTTATGCCTTGACCTTGAACTACGCAAACTTTCCAATGGAAAATACGGCATGAGAAACCTGATGCTTGATCTTTCAAAAAAATATGGAAAAAAAACTTCTTTTAAGGATGATGAGCTCTTTGATGAAATTACAAAAATGACTTATCCTGAAATTGGTGAGTTTTTCAACAAGTATGTTAAAGCTGCCGAGCCTCTACCCTTTGCGCAAGTATTAAATTGGGTTGGTGTCGACTACATTGCAGAACAAAAATTTAAAGACTATAGCATTGGCATCAGCAATGGCGATCTAAATGTCAAACCCATAAATGAAAAGCCAATGTTGTACATTGCCAGTGAGGAACACATGAATGAAATGGGGAAAGCACTTGGCTTTAAAGTCGGAGATGTGCTTGTAAAAATGAACGGCGAGCAATTGCCTGATCTCGGACCTCAGTTTGGAGAGTTCATAGCGAAGCAGAAAGCGCTGCTTGTTGAAGGTAATAAATTCAGTTATGGTGTACTGCGCCAGAATGAAAAAGGTGAGCTGAAAGAAGTTGAACTTTCGGCGCCTGTAGTAAAGATCGAACTTACTAGAAAACACATTTTAAGCTTCAACCCCAATCCTACTCCTGAACAATTGGCCTTGCGTGATTCGTGGCTTAAGCCATAAATTAAAAACAAAGGCTACCTGAAAGGTGGCCTTTGTTTTTTACTAGCACAGGATAATAGCACGCCAAAATTATTTTTTACAATGTTCTGATTTTATATCTTTGACTATGGCAGAAACAACACACGTAGGAAGAAAGATCAGCCGCCTTCGCGAACAGCGCGGCATGAAACAGGAAACATTGGCTGAGCAACTCGGCATTAGCCTGCAATCAGTCTCTAAGATTGAACAGAGTGAACAGGTTGAAGACATTACCTTGGAACGTGTTGCCAAGGCGCTCGGCGTTACGCCAACAGATATTAAAACTGCAACAGAAGAAACTGTCGTTAATAACATCCAGAATAATTACGAAGGCGCAATTCTCAATGGGTCATCTAATGTTAACTACGGCACCATCAACCCTATTGACAAAATCGCTGAACTTTACGACGCTCTAATTAAAAGCGAACGTGAGAAGATAGCATTGCTTGAGAAGTTGATGGAGAAGATGAATGAGAAAAAGTAGTCTCTATTTGATTTTAGTTTGGAACAAAGTTTCTTCCACAAATTCCTTATCACAGTATGTTTTTATTAGACGAACGAAAGAAATTTTCGATCGAGAAGATGCGCACTAGTTAGTGAGATTGAAAATGGACATTTTTGAAACTAATTTATTTGATTGGAATCCTACTAAGACGAATGAAAATCAAAGATATCCGAATTCAAAATTATAAAAGCTGGAGTGATTCTAAGTTGCTTAAGATTTATGATGGTTTGAATGTCATTGTTGGTCAAAACAATGTTGGAAAAACTGCATTACTTGAAGCATTGAGTTTAATGAGAGGTTCAGCACCTCACAGAACACTGATTACTAAACCTGAACATGACTCTCATATCGACACCAATGCGACATTTACTGCAACATTCCAGTTTGAAGAAAATGAGCTTTTTAAAATCGCTTTGACTTTAACACGTGATTTCTTTGTACCGCTCCAATTTGACAATCAGCCAGTGGCCAATGCCATTCAATCTGTGTTGGAGACTCTGAAATATCGCCAACAAATTACTGCAGCACTTCAGAATAATATCATTGTACGCGCAGACTTTGAGCCTGAATGGTATTCAGAATCTCGAAAGTATTTTAGGGCTCGATCAAATCGCAATAAAAACGTCCTTGAGTTGATGGATAATGATATACTCATGGAACATCAAATCGGCAACTATACCTTATCTTCCTTATTAATAGAGGAATTTCGAAAACGCATCTACCTTTTAAGAGCCGAAAGGTACAATACGAGTCAGACCGCAGTACAAAATTCAACGGAAATTCTTGATCAAAATTGTAATAACCTTGCGCAAGTTCTTCATAGCCTTCAGTCTGGCAATCCGGAGAGATTTAATAGAGTGATTGATCTACTAAAAAAAGTCTTTCCTCGCATCAAAGGAGTCACAGTTCCTGTAAATAACTCACAGGCACAAATTGTGATTTGGACAATCGATCCAAAACTCGAACGCAAGGACTTAGCTATTCCTTTGTCTGAAAGTGGAACCGGCATAGGACAGGTCTTAGCAATGCTATACTTAATTATTCACTCGGATACACCACAAGTTATTTTAATAGATGAACCACAAAGTTTTTTGCATCCAGGAGCAATTAGATCTCTAATAGAAATTTTCTACGCGCACAATAGACATCAATATGTCATCACTACCCATTCACCACATATTCTGTCAGTTCCAACCTCGGCTGTCATTCACGTTACCCATGATGGTAATGAAAGTAAAGCGGAAGTCATCGATGGATTAGAAGCGCACGAAGCCCGTCTAATATTACAAGACATTGGATTCAAGTTATCAGATGTTTTTGGCGCGAATGAAATACTCTGGGTGGAGGGCTCTACTGAAGAAGAGTGTTTTAAACTTATAGCTAGAACTTTGCACCAAGAAATCTTTTGGGGCGTTGAAATACTTGGTGTGCGGTCAACTGGTGATCTTCAAGGTAGGCATGCTGAAACTGCTTATGATATATATACAAAATTATCAAAAGGCATACAGATCATACCACCTGCAATTGGCTTTATTTTCGACAGGGAGTTAAGATCAGAAAAAGATATTGAAGATTTAAAAAGGAAGAGCAAGAACAAGGTATTTTTTCTTTCAAGACGCATGTTCGAAAATTACTTACTTCATCCTGATGCTATAGCGAATTTATTAAACAAAATTGCGAAGGCAGATGAGTATACTGGCTCGACTGTCAAAAGTTGGATTAATGAGAATGGTAAAGAAAATAAATATTTAAAAGAAAAGGGCATCAATCCTTTTGAGCCAAACTGGTATATAAACGTTGACGGAGCAGTGCTTTTATCTGACTTATTTTCAAAACTATCTAAGGGTACGATACCTTATGACAAGGTAAAGCATGGCTACCAGCTAACTAAAACAATTCTTGAAACAAATCCTGAAGAGTTTAATGAAGTCATCGAAATTCTGAAATGCATTAAGGCTTAATCTACCTTTCCTCCTGTCTTCGCAGAGTCTCCGAAGGGACTCTGCGCTGTTGGTCAACTACATTATACTTCACCGCTAATTTCTTCTTACTTTAGTATTATCACTTCTCATCGTGTCTGCTTCCGTCAGAGTCCCTTCGGAGACTCTGCGGAGAAGAAAATTGTCTTCACGCAGAAATCTTAAAGCTCTTGCATATTTGTCAGCATCGAGATTCCCATCTCTGTCTTTAAAAAAGTCGTAAACATTCTTTATGTCGTCTGCATTGAAACGGTCGACTATTGGCTGGTCAATGGCATTAAATTGTGAAATAGAATGTCTGTCAAGAAACCAACTAAGAGATAGAAGTGGTATTTTATTATTCGCACCAAATTCAATCGCGGGTTTACTAAAGTCATTAACTGAAGCTACGCCTATTTGAAATAAAAATCTGTTCCTGGTTTCAATAGCATAACTCGCTCTTCTATTATTTTGTCTTTTTAAGATTGATTTCTTAGTTACAATTTCAAAGTCGTTTAGGTCATTCCTTAGTCCCAAAGCATTTCTAACAATAGTTAAGCCGGCTGTTGGTCCGTAAGCTTTACATTCAAAGATAATTTGTGTGGGATACGTAAATGGCATTTGAATCGGTGGATTCATTATTATATCTGCGTCATGAGC
>DATCRE010000516.1:0-7791 GCA_036569145.1 Cyclobacteriaceae bacterium | reverse complement strand
GAACAGGTCAGCGTATCTCCTAATCCATTTGTTTCCGGAATCAATGTGTCTATTCCTCAACCGGAAAGCGTCAGAAATATTATTATGACAGACCTTGCCGGCAGACAGGTTGAGATAATTGAACACGAGCAAGTTAAAACGGAGCAAACAATCGGATCCCATGTGAATCCAGGAATATACATAATTCAAATTAATAGTAGACATGGACGGCAATCGTTCAAGGTTATCAAGAAGTAGCAGGTTATAATTAATTTATTTCATGGAGGCCTGGCAATGTCAGGCCTTCACTATTTCTTGCCATCGGATAAAATTCTCATGAGTCCTTTCGTCCCATAATACAAGTCATACTATGCAATACAAAAAAAGCCGCCTCTATATTTTGAGACGGCTTTCTTCACAAAATTATTTCTATTTAAAATTTGAAAGTAACCTGTCCCATAAACATAGTCCCTAATTGACTGAATTGAGAACCATTGTAACCCAGGATGCGATAACGACCGCTGAATTCAAGGAAGCCTTTTAGCAAGTTTGTATCTGTTTCGCTGCTAAGAGTAGATTTGGCAGCAGCATAATTTGCATCTGTAGGTTTGCCTGTTAATTCAAGTTTCCATTTTGGTAATACATTGGCAATGTTATTAACGGTAAAGGAAAGTGAAATATTTTTTGTGAATGCATAACCAACATTCAAATCCGTTACAACAGCAGGTTGAAAAACTTGTTTAATGTTTGTCATAATGCTTCCGCCGTTGTCAATATCTTGAAATTTAGTTGGTCCGAATAATGTATTGTTTACTACAACATTAAATTTGCCAAGACTATAATCAATGCCTAAAATTCCTTTGTACTTGGGACGACCTTCCGTCAGAAGAGATTTTACCTGGGCATTTAAAATTGTTGCTCCAGCTTCTTTTATAGCTTTAGGATCTTTTGGTGTTCCTATAATTTCATTCGATAAGGTGAAATTACCCGCGAGGTTAATACCAATTCTTCCACTTCCAACTTCAATGTTTTTATAACTGGCAACAACATCCAAACCCTGTGTTCTTGTCTTGATCCCATTAATAAAAAACTGAACGCTTGCTAAGTCTGCATTGCCGGCTCCCGTAGCTGAGCCTTTAAGAATTCTTCCTAAATCTGTTGTAGGATTTGCTAACAATCTGTCATCTGTAGTAATGGATGAACTGTAAACAATTCTGTCGCTAATCGTGATGTTGTAATAGTCGATTGTAACGCTGAGATTTTTGTTAAGATTAAGACCAGAGCCTACCGTGAAGTTTACAGATTTTTCAGCCTTTAACTTTGGTACGCCCAAAGCATAAGCTTCTTTGCTGCCATTATTAAACAAACCAGAAAGCACAATAGTACCACCAGCAGAACTTGCCTGGGTTGATTGTGCATAGATCTGATGCAATGTTGGAGCTCTGAATCCTGATGAAACAGATCCTCTTAAAACAATTTTATCATCAGCCAGTTTTAAGCGTGTTGAAAATTTTCCAACCTGTGCATCTCCAAAATCACTGTACTTTTCAGCTCTCACAGTACCAGCAATAAGGAAGTTCTTGGTGAAGTCCCATGTTGCATCCAGGTATGCCCCCAGATTATAGCGGCTGTTTGTTCTGGCGTTCTCTGCACGGATACCAGGGAATGAGTTTGATCCTTGTCCTGAGTATGAAGCGGTATCGCCAGCAATGATCTTATACGTTTCACTTCTTACTTCAGAGCCTAATGCAATATTAAAATTATGGGTTAGCGCTTTGCTGATGTCAAAGTTTCCAACAATATGACTGAAGCTAAATCCTCCTGGCTTATAAGATGTTGGGCTTTTTGCACCAAGCGTGTGATTGACAGTATTATTAACGGTATACGTTTGCTGATTACCCCCTGTAGTAATACTCACATCTGTAACCCAGCCATTCGTTTCATTTTTAAAACCAGCAGTAGCGTTATAATCCTTTAAGTCGCCTTCGAAGGTAGGCATATAACCCATGTATCCTTTGTAGATTTCAACACCTGCCGAATTAGTTGTATTATCACCTGTATAGTTTACTCCATTCGGATCAGGTGTATGCAGTAATCCGTAATCAACTTTCCAATAGGGTACGCGATAATTGGCATTACTCAAAACTTTTTTGAAAACATAGGCAGCATTACTATAAAACTGACCATGTTCGCCAACGGGTATACCTAAGTTATATTCAAATTTTGCAGCCGATGTAGCGCCCGTTCCATTAATATTTCCTCCCGTTGGATTCACCTTGAGAAAATTGACAATGTTTGCATTCACCGGAGCATTGATAGATTGGCTGGGATCTCCAAAGGTTGCGATTTCTGTAGTTACATCAATTTTACCTGAGCGAACAGCATTGTCTTGCTGGTTCACACCAATAGTGTAATTAATAAAACCATTCTTGGCAAAATTGCTTCCGCTGTTGAACGACATACCATAGCTTGCACCATCGCCTTTGCTAGTTACACCGCTGTTGACATTAAGTTCAGTGTATTCAAATTTGTCTTTTAAGATGATGTTCATAACGCCGGCAATAGCATCTGAACCGTATTGAGCTGAAGCACCATCACGAAGAATTTCAACGCGCTTCACTGCATTGGTAGGAATGCCTGAAAGATCAGCACCCGTTTCTCCTCTTCCCGGAGCAAATTGCACATAGAGCAATGAGCTTAGATTTTTTCTTTTTCCATTAATCAACACTAACAAACGACTTGGACCAAGATTTCTTATTTCGTATGGATCTAATAATGTTGAGGCATCATTTACAGGTGTGTTCACGGTATTGAAAGAAGGTACTCTGTATTGCAGCGCTTTATCAAATGTAAACTGACCTGTAGTTGTTAAGTCTTTATTGGCAAAGTTATCAACAGGCAAGGGAGTATCCGTAAATGTTCGTTGTGCACCTCGCCCAACAGAAACAACTACTTCATCAAGTTGACTAATCGCTTCTTCCATTACAATTGTCATATCACCTGACTCCGGTATAGCTGCCTCAATGGTAGCAAAACCAATAAATGAAAAGGACAAATGCCTGGTATTTTTACGAACTTGGATAGAGAATTTACCATCAGCATCAGTATATGTTCCTGTTTGGTTATTTGTGAAAGCAACCGCAACACCCGGTAATGGAGTTCCGGTAGTATCTTTTACTACACCAGATACCAATCGTGAACTTTGTGCTAAACTTAGCTGGCATGATAAAATCGACAGTATAAAAAAAGAGATCGCTATTAACTTAGAGCGTAACTGAAATAATACTGCTTGTTTTAGACCGACAGCACACCTCGCATTTAGAGTAGAAAATTTTATCATATGATTCAGTTTTTATAAGACTTAATTTGAACACGACCAATTGTTATTAATGATACATTACACTATATGTTTCAAGAACAACAAAAATTATGGCCGAAGATAAATTATGGTTATGTACTTGATCTCAGTAAGAATACCGACATAAGAATACGTCTAACACGCATATCTGCTTTCTATTGCACAGTTCGCTGATATTTTAATGTTCCGTTTTTTATTGTGAGACAATATGTATATATGTTTGAGACATCTTGTAACGGGGGTTGAGGCTCCGAATTGGAGTGATTACAGACTAATAGCCTGCTACGAGACACTTTCTTGCGTATACATCGCCTGAAAAATATCTTTTCTCATTTGCTGTTGCTTGAGTTTAACAGCTAATTAGTTGTGTTTGATTTTTTTATCAACGTATGGGAATCGGACTAACATATATAATTATTGTAGAATACATCCTTCGTTAGATGAAAGTAGTCTGCTTTGAACGTTGATGTTCTTGCTATCATTGTATTATTGAATCAGTACGTATTGCATTAGAAATAAAAACCAATAAACCATTAACTATTTTCTCTCGCATTTTTTCCAAACTCCTGCCAGTCAAATCCGGTTTCAACGCGACCGTGACGGAGTCCTGGAATTTGTGTTGTTATGAGTAGAATAGTTTTATCAACTTCAGCACAATGATGCTGTGGGATTTGATGCTTAATAGCTTTCACCATTTTAAATTTTGTGCCTGGAAAAAAGTTCTGAACCGATTCTTTCAGTGCATTGATATTATCCATTCCATACATCAGCACGACCTGAGGCTTGTGCATGTTAATGTTTTTAAGAATTGTTTCGATGCGTTGCTTATAAACATGTTGCTGGTATCGATCACGACTCTTCAGAAAATCAAATGCCGGTAAGTCAAGCCAGGCATAATACCAAGCATGATTGTTGGGACTGGGTAACGGATAAAATTGAATCCATGCTTCATGCGAAGCTGAAGAAGCAAACGAAATTCTCTGATACTTGAGAGGATCGGAAAGCTTTCTATTATGATAACCATGAACAAAGGCGATAAGATTTTTCCAATATCCATGGATTACAGCGCTCTGGTCGAACCGGTGTTCGTAAAGATTGGCAAAAACTTCGGCACGTGGACCTTCAATCCTGAATGCCACTTCGCGATATAATGCCCGGATGTCGCATAGAGTTGCTTCATTAGATAACGAATGATGCATGAAGAAATAGTTAAGCTTCTCATTCACTTCCTCTGGCAAATCTCCACCACCTTCTTCATAGCCAACAAACCAGATTGGCGCATCCCACGAACCATAGCCGTAGAAGTTATCAATCCAGTGTTTGAGTTTTACTGCATCAATCATCGGGATGAAAGATACGGACAATACAAATCAAAAATAAAGTATGGTGGGCTCCATATCTATAGAAACTTTTATCGTTGAGCAGAGTATTCTATTGCCTTAATGATTTTTGCCGGCACTCCACCTACAATAGTATTGGCAGGCACATCTTTATTCACCACTGCACCAGCAGCAATTATTGAGTTCTCTCCAATTGTTACTCCAGGTAAGATGGTAGCTGCAGCGCCAATCCAAACGTTGCGTTTTATCAGAATCGATTTGAGATCAAGATGTTTTCTTTTCGAAGGATCAACCGGATGATTCTCGGTGATTAAATTTACTTTGGGACCAATCTGAACATCGTCTTCAATAGTTATTCCACCCATGTCCAGAAAGGTACAGGCATGATTAATAAACACTCGCTTGCCGATCTTAATATGCTTACCAAAATTGGTATGGAAAGGAATGAACACCGTTGTACTTTTATCAATCTCTCTTCCAATAATTTCACTTAACCGTTCACGCATTTCGTCAATTGTAGTTGATGCATTAAGTGCGGGTGATAATCTCTGCGCCTGGAAAACAATCTGCCAAGCTTCTTCCATTTCGTCATTTCGAATTATTCCTCCAGAAAGCATCCGTTGAAAAATATCCATCTCAATTAGTTTTAAATTATTTTGAACCGTGCAGCTCAGTTGGTCTTAACGACATTGGATTTGTTCCCGTAACCCTCTTGAAGAAATTGTTGAAATAGGTAGGGTAATCGAATCCAAGAGCATAAGCAATGTCAGCAACATTCCAATCTGTATGTAACAGTAAGGCTTTCGCTTCACTTGCAATCCGCTCCGTTATATGCGTTGTTGTCGATTTACCCGTTATCTCTTTAACAGCCCTGTTGAGATAGTTAACATGCAAGTTCAAATTACTTGCGTAGTCCTGCGCTGTGCGAAGTTGTAAAGGCCGATCAGCATTTTCTATAGGAAATTGACGCTCGAGTAATTCAAGAAAAACATTTGTAATCCGATGTGCTGCATTTTTTACATTATCGTAATCTTCATTCGGCTGCAACTTCATGGCCTCATGCAAAATTAAGTTAATGTAATTCCGGATCAGGTCATCCTTATGAACGTAGTTAGAACGTTGCTCCTCAATCATGTTTCGAAAAATCCCATTGAGAAATTCTCTTTTCTCAGATGAAATATTGAAAATAGGCGTACCGCCAATTTTAAAAAGTGGCGAATGCTGCAAGCTGCCCGATCTGTCAGCCGGTTTATAAAAGTCATCTGAGAACAAGCATGTATAGCCAACATAACTTGTTGAAATCGTCTCCCATGAATAAGGTATATGAGGATTGGCAAAAAACAACACCGTGTCTTTCGTTTCATAGCTTCTGTCAGCGTAGTGAATAATGCTTTTGCCAGTAGTGAGACAAATCTTATAAAAATCTTTTCGGCTGTAGAGTCGCGTTACATAAGAATCGCTTTCAATTTGAAAAGCATTAAAACCTTTTAGCTTAAGCTCACTATTAAAATCCGAAATCTCCTTGCGATCCCTTTTCATCTTACTAAGTTAAGAAAATCAAAGTTCAATTCTCACGGGTATTTCCTTCACCATTGAATGATCTGAATACGTTCGGAAACGAAGTCTGGCAAACTAGCCAATTAGAAATCTTTGCTATCAGAGTCGATATTTTCTTCATGGGTGAAAAATTTAACGCTGCAATGTCGAAACTATAACATGGATCGAATTAAGAATTTCAAACGATTAGTTAAGAATTTCAAATATGATCCATCCCTACCGTCTTGATTGTACTTCAACTCTTTTACAAAGTTTGAAATTCTTAATGATTGGTTTGATTGTCTTTATTCATCCAGAAAGGCTGAGTTTACTTTTGATCAACAAAACAAAGAAGTAATGAAAAAGTTAACAATGATTTTGGCCGCATCTCTCCTGCTGGCGGGTTCGGCATATTCGCAAATTAAAAAACCAGGAAAGATGAAGCAGACAACAGAAAAAGACATCTACACTTTTCAATTAAGTGATAAAGTGACGAGACAAAAAGTAACATTCAAAAATCGTTATGGCATCACCTTAGCAGGCGATTTATATTTACCCAGAGATCACAGCAATGAACTATTAGCGGCACTTGCTATTAGCGGCCCGTTTGGTGCTGTTAAAGAACAATCGTCTGGACTATATGCACAAACTATGGCGCAACGTGGTTTTGCAGCCCTTGCATTTGATCCTTCTTACATAGGAGAAAGTGGTGGCGAACCTCGGAACGTAGCATCTCCTGATATCAATACAGAAGATTTTAGTGCAGCAGTAGACTTTCTCGGATTACAAAAAAATGTAGACAGAAACCGAATAGGTATCATTGGTATTTGTGGATTTGCGGGTATGGGAATTACTGCTGCCGCTGTAGACAAACGAATAAAAGCTGTAGCAACCACGAGTATGTACGACATGTCGAGAGTGATGTCAAAGGGGTACTATGATAAACTTACCCTTGAATCGCGTACTCAAATGCTAGAGACAATGAGTCAGCAACGTTGGGAAGATGCGAAGAATGGTTCACCCGCTCCTGGCCCAAGAATTTTGCCGGAAAAATTGCAAGGTAACGAACCTCAATTTGTAGTCGACTATTTCAATTACTATCGTACACCACGTGGTTTTCATCCCAATTCTCCAAACTCAAATGGTTCATGGCCTGTTACCAATCCACTTTCGTTTATGAATTTCCCGTTGCTCACATACATCAAAGAAATTTCACCACGCCCTTTGCTACTCATTGCCGGTGAAAATGCACACTCACGTTATTTCAGCGAAGATGCATACAAGGCAGCAGACGAACCCAAAGAATTAGTGATCATTCCGAACGCTGTTCATGTTGATTTGTATGATAAGTTAAACATTATTCCATTCGATAAGCTCGAAACATTTTTCAAAGAGAATCTGAAATAGATTTCATTATCTTCATACCGGAAAAAAGTATTAGTTGGAGTCCGTATTCAAATGAAGTACGCTGATTCCAACTATCTTAATTTTAATTTAAAATTTGAGCTTTAAAATATTTCACTGATGGAGATAACAAGATTAGGAATACAACCATCCGGAGTTGGTCCCCTGGATTGG
>DATCRE010000515.1:0-7540 GCA_036569145.1 Cyclobacteriaceae bacterium | reverse complement strand
GCTTTAACATCAGGCCTGTACAACCCTACTCTATTTGCACAGCGTCTCGATGCGCTCATTGATGCCTTTGACAATCCTGTACAACGCGATACGGTATTAGGACACTTGGGAGTTTTGGAAGATCGTGAAAACGGTTTGAACGGAACAAATGGTCTTGGTGCATTCTTCAAAAAAGTTGGTAGTGCTGTAAAAAAAGTTGGTGAGGGCGTAAAGAAAGTTGCCAAGTTCGTCATCAAGTTTAATCCCGCCACCATCGCCATGCGTGCCGGAATGCTTCTGGCGATGAAAATCAATCTTTTCAGACTCGCTGAAAAGTTGGGCTATGGTCTTTGGACGGAACAGCAAGCAAAGGAGAAAGATTTTGACATGGGGCAATTCAAGAAAGCAAAGTCAACGCTTTCGAAAGTTGTAAACATCTACAAAAAACTTGGTGGTAAGCAATCGAAGATTGAAAGCGCAATCAGAAGCGGATGGAATCATGGTGTTAAGAAACATAATCTCATTCATGGTTTAGATTCGATCAGTGTAAAGCCTTCTGGAAAACCGAATCGTTTTCATGCTGCAAAGGTGGCGGTTGCTAAGGTGAGAATTCATGCGTCTGCTCCGTTGTTGCAACTGGTCAATGAAAGCTTACAGGATGTCAATTTTCAAAACGTAACGCGCAGAGACGATACTAAATCACTGGATAATTTTCTGCAAGCGGTTCGCACCAATCAGGGAGGACTTGCAACAAAATTAAGTCTGGCCTACAAACCATCGGCTGAAGCAAGCAAGTATCACAGAGACGAATATGCCAAGCTTCTTAAATCGGCGAGTGTTGTTGAAGGTCTTGTTAAAGAACATGGCGGCAATGCTCAGCAACTAAAAGAAGCTGTTGAAGCTGGAAAAAAAGTTGCTATTACTTCGTCTGGTCTCGGTGTTGTTGCAGCAACCACAACAGCATCGGCATCAACTATTCTTGCTACGATTGCTTCAATTCTTAAAAAGGTTGATTTCAAATCGATGTTCAAGGGTAAAGCTGACTCTCCGCACTTTGACGCAAGCCAAATGAAAAATGTGAGTGCCAGCGAACCTGCGAGTGAGGATACAACGGACGAGGGAGACCCGTCTACAACACCTGAGCCTGTATCAAAAATCGTGAGTGATTACACGGATACCAGTGCGATTGTTTCCAAGATCACTACATCACCTACGGCAGCAGCTTTCACAACGCTACTCCCTTCTAAGGCTAATGATGTGGTGGACAAGATGAGCCATGAGGATGCAGAGAAACTTCTCAATCAGGTAAAGGCAAGTCCTTCTGTGAATGCTATTGCTAACACGCCATTAGCGAAAGCTTTAGTGAAAAAAGTACAACGCGGTAAGGGTAAAGTAAAAACAGCTACGCAAGGCATACAAGATGCTGAAGTAATTTCTTCAAGCCCGCTTCAACCTGATGACAAGTCAGCAGGTATGAACAAGACCGTTAAGTATGTTGCTATTGCTGGCGGTGTTACCGTTGGACTATACATGCTCTCAAAGGCATTTGCTCCAAAGCCTGCCACTGCACCTGCTCCCGCACCTGCACAAAGTGAATCATTGAGCGGCGTTAAGAAAAAAACAAAATCAAAATCAAAAGCGAGTCGACGACCAAAAAAGAAAAAGGTCATGGCTATAACTATTTAATCAAATCTAAAAATTAACCCATTTCAAAAACATGGAATTCAAAATTGAAAAGCTGAAGGATAACGCAACGGAAATCGGTATTACCACCGCGGCTGCCATTGTCTCCCTTCAGGTTATGAGAAGAGCGCCGGAGCAATACAAAAAATTCACGGGCTATGTATTGCTCGGAGCTGGTATCGTCGGCCTTATGGCGGGTGGTAAAATGCTTAAACAAGCTTCATTAGTAACTGCATCGCTCGGTCTTATTCAATCTATTAACACGCTGGCGCAGGAAAATGGCGTACCTGCTATCACAGGCATCAAGGGTATGCTGAACAAGGTCGTTCCTCAATTAAATGGCCCTGATGATAACATGGCGTTGCTCGGTCTCGGCACAATTGAACAAGCCAACGAAACTCTATTGGGAGCTGGCTTGGACACGCACCTGCTCGGTGTGGATGACGATGACTCTTCCGAAGAGCTTAACGGCATGGGTATGGGGAACCTTATGTAGTCAACAAAAAAAGACCCTTAACAACTAACTAAAACAATAAACAATTTTTATAAGCAACATGAGAAAACCTTTAAAATCAAGAGAACTAGCATATCTCGAAATGCAGTCAGGCGAATTATCACCTGAAACAAAAGATGCCATCGGTGGCAAAAAACTTATTCAGGAAGATGAGCCGCTTTACGTCCGCTCTAAAATTACAGGCGGTGGTGAAATAGAATTGCTCACGTCAAATCTGAATGAATCGGTTGGTATTACCAACATCGACAAAAAGAAGCTGCCCAAGTTTGTAAACTTTGTCATCAATGCAGTTCAGTTTGGTTATGGTGCATCAGCCATTGCCAACAATCGCGAACCTGTAGATGTGCAGTATGACTCTATCATCACCGATGTTCCTGTCGTATTGCAACATTCAAATTTGATCATCAAGCAAAATGACAACCCGATTTTCACCATGCCCATTAAGCAATTATTGCAGCAGGAGAAAACACGTGACTTTGAAGGTGACGCTGGTTATGAATTAAAGTCACCACGCTTTTTGAAAGAGGAAGTACCCTTCCAGATCTCAATCAAGTTTCCTGACGGAAAGGCGTTGCCAGCAGGTGTAGTTGATCACTTTGTCGAAATCAATTTAAAAGGAATGCGTACCCGCTTACGTGGTGCGAAGTAGTCCTGATTTTTAGTTGTCGTGCAGTTGTGAATTAGCCTCTTCACAGGGGCTAATTCTTTTTATCAAACAGTTAATCTCTAATGAAAACAAAATATCAAACGGTAATCATCAAGAAAGCAAGCGGCACTGAAAAGAGTCGTTACACGGATGCTATTGAGTTGGATACGCATTTTGAAATATGTGACGGTGTGCAGATTCACCAGATAACAAATGGTGGCATAACATTCTACGCCGTAGGTCTTGAAGACAAGAGCAACAATTATCAGAACATCACGCACGTGGATGATTTTGTTTGCTCGACTTCTGTACCCATCAACATGCGATACAAGGAAATCAGCATTCCGGTTATCAGTGGTGAGAAGCTGGAAATCAAAACTGAGTTCTATGAAAACCTCACGGCTGATTTGGAATATCATGTTGTGTTCAGGCTTCGTAAAAAATAATGTGTGACGATGGAAGGCCTGATAAAAAGAAAACCGGATGTGCAGCGCATTGATGGAAAGAATGAAACGAAACCAACGGTGATCAATGGTTGCATTGACTTCTCTATTGTGAACATCGGAAAGGAAACGATCTATTACGGGTTCTCGCGTGATCAGGAACCGGATGTACCCATCCCTCCTGCGGATAATACTTCATGGCCGCTATACAGGCCGTGTGAATTTTGGGATGGTGAACTTTTTATCAGGTTCGGGCCAGTGGGTAGTGTAGCGCTAATAACAAAAACAGTTTAACAACAACAATATGCCTGGGGTGGTATTCAGAAATTATAAAGACCGTGTAGTGGAATCAATCAGCGAATGTAATGCGATTACTGAATTGTGGAACATTACCAATGCCGGACAGGGTGTCATTGTAAAAAATGCTTACAAAGATTTTCCTTCTGTTGGTCTTGGTGACGCAACGGTGACCACTCCGGGCAGTAGTGCCTATTACAAATGGCTTGGTGATAGTTTTATCAAGATCAGCGAAAGCGAAAGTCTTGATGTAGTTTTTGATACCAGTGCATTTGAAACTATTATTCATACACAAAACAGTTCGTCTACTACGGTCTCAGTTGCTGGTATTGATGCTTACACCGGAAATCTCAATCCTGCTATCACGGCTTATGTAAAGGGACAAACGTTCACCTTAACGGATGTTGTTGCTAATGCTTCAACCAATCCAACGTTGAGCTTGAATGGATTGGCTGCCAAAAATATTGTCAATTACAAAAACGCTGCATTATCGGTTGGCGATTTTGTAGGCACGGTAGTGGTGATTTATGATGGTGACGCGTTTCGCATGATTGGTGGCGGTAGCAGCAATGCAGCTTCTGTGGCGATAGCAAAGTATTCGTTGTTTCATTTCAATTCGAATTTGTTCACAGAACAATTCTCTTCGTTCAGAGGTCTTATTACTATCGTGTCAAGTTATTTAACTGATCAATTGTCTTCTGTATCATTTGAAGTAAGACTTGACACGGTTTCGGTGTGGACTGCACTTGCCAATCTTGTTGCATTACAAACATGGATTAACACGAACATCACCGGAAGTGAATCTTCAGGAACGGTGTATTGGGTAAAAGTGCTTGCCACCTATAAAGTTGGTGGTCTTGGAGATGCTGAAGTGAGATTAACCTATATGCCAAGCTAATGAGAACAACACCTTACAACAACAGGCAATTAATAGCAACACGCAATGGCCTTTATTTCAACAGAGCATTGCAACAAGTTGTGTCTTCCAATAATGTTAACATTTTATGGAATGGTCTAACTGTGTTCGGCTTTTCATTGGTGTTTTGTTGCAAGACTGTTGGCAATCCAATATTCGATATTCTTTCCAGAAGAAACACTGTCGTTAATGATGGTTCTGGTTATTTATTACGGGCTACGCCATCCGGTGCGGGATTCGATTTAGTTTTTGGTATTGAAGATACTACTCCAAATTACACCACGTACAACCTCGGATACTTCGAAACAGGAAGGCTTTATAGAGTAACTGTTGTTATTGAACCATTTGACGGAAGTAATGTCTGGATTAACTATAAGATCAATAACAGGAAGTTAACGAGAGCTAGTTTCAAAGCTTCTGCTATTCCTGTAGCCACATCACAAAATTTATCTATTGGCGGTACGATCAACTATCCGGGTTACAATCTGGTTATGGATGGAACCATTCACAATGTTTCATTCTACAACATTGTTCCTACTGATAAGCAGTTGGAAGAATTGCATACCACGAATGTTATTCCAAGCTCGTTGCATGCTAATGTTATTGCGCATTATCCACTTAATCACAACATGGGATTAAAAGCGTTTGATATTGTTGGGCAATACAACTATGCTAAGATAACGCCTTTAACAGCGTATCACGGTGACTTAATAAATTACACCAATGATGAAGTGGGTATAACAAATCCATTAATTCAAACAGCGTGGCAAAACATTTATACTAATCAGCCTGCAAGTATGGAGGAACACACGTCATTACTGGAGAGCACGAAGGCGTTGAAGTTTGTACAAGCGAACTCGCATTATTTAAGCGTAGCTGATTTCAATCCAACGAAGGAGAAAGGCTATACGTATCTCATTCAATTTGCGCTCAACGCTGACAGAGTTTTCCAAGTCGGAAAGGATGACCCGCTTCTTGCAAAGATGGTTGATTCTGATTTTAGCAGGCTCAAATATTTAGCGGGTGAAAACGGAACCAAAAATTACTATTGGGTTGATTTTGCAAACAGTGCGGCAAGTCTGGTAAGAAGAAATAGCAGCTTAAATACGGACTTATCAAAACCAACGCTTGCGGTATGTGTAGACGCTGATACGTTCTATGGATTTGATAAGGAGGCTTACAGCGGATTTAATTTCGTTGACAGAATCTTTAATCCCATGCAAGGCTGGGACGAGATACCCGGTAATCCTGATTTGTTCATCGGAAGAATTGGAACAACGTCTCGCTATCTGGATGGATACATTTCTTTTGTCGGCATCTGGAAAGGTGTTTTAAAATCGTATCAGGTTGCCAACATTATCAACAATGGGTTTATCAGCAATGCTTCGTCTGAAATCATGGCCGATTGTCAGCTCTATTTATGTTTCGATGAAATCATTAACGATGCTGGTGTTTACAAAATCAAAGATTGGAGTCCGCTAAACAGAACGGTGGTGCTGAACAATTATTCGCTCGCTGAAATTACACCGGGCAACGCTGCCTATAAACTTATTGACTTAGACTCTTTACGATAATGAATGAGATACTAACCTATATCGGTGAAAATCGCAGACGGGCAACTATCGGTTATGAACTCGATGGTAAAATGATTCGCCTGTTCAGAAAACTTGACGGTGCGGACCGTCAAGCCGTTGAAGATGCCATCCAACACGTGCGTAACAAAGGTGTAGACAAAGTTGTCATCGAGGTCTATCGCCCCAACGGTAATGCTATGGTATTAGCAAAGAAATTTTATTTACCTAATGGCAAAGACTTAAAAGAAAAATCAGACAAATCATTAGGAAACCCGACACTGTTCGATTTACCAATGACCAATGACTCTTCACGAATGACTAATGACTTCGTTAAAGCAGCCAAAAACAAACCACAACCAACAAAATCAATGGAAAGCAATACAACGAGCTGGAAAGATTATGCTTTGAAATCGGAGCAGGAAAAAGTTGCCAAGCTTGAAGCTGAAGTTAAAAGGCTATCAATCAAGAATGAATCATTGGACAGCAAGGTTCGTGAATTTGAAAAGGAGATGATCAAAAAAGACCATGAGATTGAAAAGTTTCAGGGACAGGTTGAAAGTAAATCGGGTCTGAGTGGTTTCGTGGAAAAGGCTTCGGAAAATCCTGCGATGATGAATTTCCTAGCAGGAATCGGCTCTCGTCTTTTTGGTATGCCTGAAGTGGGTTCTCACGCTGCCCTTAATGCACCTGCCAGCATGAACCCCCAAACGGAGCAATACATTACCAACATTAGTACGTGGCTACAGAAGCAACCTATGGAGCTTCAAGACCAGTTTTATCAATTGGTACACGCCATCACCAATACGTCGAACGTGTCGGAAAACATTAGCAAACTTATAAATCTCATAAACAATGGAACACTCATCAAACGTACAGCTTAGCAAAGGAAATATGTATCAGGCCACGCTTGTACTGGGTGGACTCGAAGTAATGGCATCCAACAGCCAGGTTGCCGACAAGCTGAAGGAACTAGGCTTTTCGGAATTGAAAGTAATGGGTGTCGGTGCAACGCGCTACGCTGTAGGTAAATGGACGCTGCCATCACAGACGGTTCCTATTCCACCACAGGTACGCAACGTGAGCAAGTACTCACCTGTAAAACCATTGTGTTAACATTTTTATACAACAACATTTTATGATTATACAATTAAGTGGGCTTGGTGAGTCTCCACCTCTTATCTATTCGATCAAGACAAACAGGATTGCTGAACCAGACACTACGCTGGAAGCGGACGGCGCAAAGAAAGGCCGGGCTGCATCATGGACGTGTAATGATTGGGTTCTTTTTCATAAGGCAATGGTAACGTTCTTCATGCAGGGACGATTTGCCAGCAAGATCAAGTATTCTCAGAAGGATGCTATCGCCAATGCCAATCAAGCATTCCGTCAACACTATGACCGCGCAAGCTGGACGCTATCACGTTGTGGCTATACGTCGGACTTTGTGATGTACTTCAAAAGTGTCGGGCTTAATGATCTGTTTAACAT
>DATCRE010000514.1:0-2044 GCA_036569145.1 Cyclobacteriaceae bacterium | reverse complement strand
TTCTCAACGCTGCAAGTCACTATGAAAAGTGGTAGTATGATAAGTAAAATTTTTTCCTTCATGGCAGCTTAAAAAATTTGATTCATAAAACTACAAAATTTCTATAAGTTTTTCTGTTCAGCATGAAGGACGTGTTGTGTTAAGCAACGGTTGTTTCGTTCGACAAATATCTGCTAAGCCAGGTTTTTGAAGCTGGTGTTAACCATTGCTTTTGCAACTCTTCCTTCGTAGGAACAAGATTATTAAATGTAATTGTATTACCGGTCCACTTACCTTCTTTATTTTTTTGCTTAAGTGTGTTAAGTGGTAGTATCATGATATCATCACTATCATTCTCCGACAGAAAAGCTACTTTCGTCCTATCAAAGAAATCGAGGTGAAGTTGTTCACCTAAATTTTTCAATACACGAACTGATCCATCTATAGAGCAACCACTTGCTGCGTTGTAACCTTCATCAGCAGCAAGAACAATGAAGTGATCGTAAAATATCTGAAAAGATGTTCTCATTGGTTGTCCGTGAACCTGCCATTGCTCAGTAAACGTTGTGAGCTCCTTAAAAATTATATCTTTTTCAGAAGAAGAAATTTTTCTGTCAGCCTGGTAAATCCACACCCTCGAATGGTCTGCTATTGAATTAAACGGAACAAACATAATCTTTAACTCTCCTGGTTATCTTAAAGTAAACCTTGCGCTTCGGCAATTAGTTCGGCAAGATCTTTTACCTGAATATCACTCTCGCGCTCTTTATTCTTTACGCCGTCGCTCATCATTGTCATGCAAAAAGGACAAGCTACTGCCACGGTTGTGGCACCTGTGGCGATAGCTTCTTCCGTGCGCTCGACGTTAATATCTTTATTTCCTTTTTCAGGTTCTTTAAACATTTGTCCACCTCCGGCACCACAACACAATCCTGTGGTACGGCATCGTTTCATTTCGATAAGCTCAGCGTCGAGTGCTTGTAGCACTGCTCGAGGTGCTTCGTAAACATTGTTAGCCCTTCCCAAATAACATGAATCGTGATAGGTTATTTTTTTCCCTTTGAAAGATCCTCCCTCCTTCATCTTTATTTTTCCTTCATTAATAAGTTGTTGAAGGAAAGTAGCATGATGTATAACTTCATAGTTACCACCAAGCTCAGGGTATTCATTTTTTATAGTATTAAAACAATGAGGGCAAGCCGTTACGATTTTCTTCACGCCATAACCATTCAATATCTGAATGTTGCTCGTAGCCTGCATCTGAAAAAGAAACTCGTTACCGGCGCGTCGAGCGGGATCGCCTGTGCAGGTTTCTTCTGTGCCCAATACAGCGAACTTAATTTGTACAGCATTTAAAATTCTAACGAAAGCTTTTGTTACACGTTTGTACCGATCGTCAAAGGAGCCGGCACATCCAACCCAAAATACAACTTCTGGTGTCTCGCCTTTTGCTGTAAGCTCAGCAAGTGTTGGAACCTGGTAATTATTTTCTGCCATGCCTCTTACTTATTTATTAATATCATTTGACCAGTTAAATCTATCGCTTGGAGAAAATTTCCAGGGCGCAAAGCTTGTTTCAATATTCTGGAACATAGAGTTCCATGATGGTGGCGAACCAGATTCTTCCATTGCTACGTAGCGTCTTAACTCTACAATTATTTCAAGTGGATTGATCATGACCGGGCAGGCTTCAACGCAAGCATTGCAGCTGGTGCATGCATTTATTTCTTCTTTGGTTATATAGTCGCCGAGCAATGATTTTCCATCTTCAAGGCCCTTGCCGTTTTGCTGTATACTTTTGCCTACTTCTTCAAGTCTGTCTCGCGTGTCCATCATGATTTTACGCGGAGAAAGTTTTTTGCCAGTAATGTTCGCTGGACACTCTGATGTACAGCGCCCGCATTCTGTACAACTATATGCAGCCAATAAATTATTCCAGCTTAAATCGTTTATATCCTTTGCTCCAAAACGTCCGGGTTCTGAGGGAGGAGGCGTTGCGCTTGTATCCGTCAGACCAAGCATAGACTTTACTTCGTTTGTAACAACAGGCATATTATTGAGATGA
>DATCRE010000513.1:0-4358 GCA_036569145.1 Cyclobacteriaceae bacterium | reverse complement strand
GTCATATTAAGAGGATAATGATAGATGGAATTTACCAGACATCCCTTTTCAATAATAACATAACTCAATCCGGCTTTTTCGGCTTCAATACCGCATGCAAGCCCGATAGGTCCTGCGCCAACAATGATTACATCATAGTTTTCCATGTCACAATCCTCAGATTCCGTCAAACAATATTGTGAATTTAAATTCATTTCTCTTCTATCGCCAATAAAATAAACTTTCAATAACTATTGAAAGTTCCGAAACAATAAATACCTTTGTTCCGTTATGAAATACAAAGAAGCAAAAGAAGAGTTAATACAAGCCTGGGGAAACCTAGGTTACAGCTGGGGTTTGAATAAAACCATGGCACAGATTCATGCGCTTCTAATGATTTCAACAAAACCTCTTACTACAGAAGAGATAATGGAAGAACTTAATATCTCTCGTGGCAATGCAAATATGAATGTGAGAGCACTACTGGATTGGCATATCATTTATCGTATTTCAGTGGCTGGTGATCGCAAGGAATATTTTAAGTCAGAGAAAGATATTTGGACTCTCGCCAGACAGGTAGCCAAGGAGAGGAGAAAACGCGAGCTTGAACCTATTTTAAAGGTGCTTAAAGAAGTAAATGAAGTTACACCGGATGGCACAGAAGAAACTAAAGAATTTAAAAAGGTGGTAAAAGAACTAAAGAATTTCGCAGACAAATCAGATACACTCTTGGATTCTTTTGTAAAGTCTGAAGAGAACTGGTTTTGGAATACAGTGCTGAAATTGTTCAAATAGTTTTTTTACTTTAAACTTTCAATATTTTCTGAAAATACAATATATAAGATTTATGAAACGATTTGATTTCCTTGTTCAAACCATGTTGATTTTATTAGGTTTAATACTAGGCCTGACATCATCAGTCAATAAAGAATTTTTCGGAATGATATTACTGATCCAATTGCTGCTGGGACCATGGCAAATAATTAGCGCGCTTTTTTATATAGGCCTTAAAACTTCTTTTAAGAAAGGAAGACAGTGGCACCTTATCATTTCGAGTTTTTATCTCATTATAATTTATGCGCTGGCTAATTATTTCAAAAGACCCGATCCGTTAATGATAAAGATTGCCTTGACAATCATTCCCTGGAGTCTTGCACTTTTATATTATTACATCACCTGGAGAACAACTTTTCCTAAACAGGAGAAATCATCAAGCTTCCTGCCTCATCTCAACTTTTGAGTTTCACTTTAAATTTAAACTATATGAACTACACTATTTTAACTTACAGCATTTACCTACCCGTCACTATTTTGTTAACCGTTTGGGTTGCTCGTACACTTTTTAAAAATGGAAGAGTATTTCTGGTTGAAATCTTTCACCAGGATGAAGTATTGGCCGATAGCGTAAATAAATTATTATTGGTAGGCTTCTATCTTGTTAATGTTGGCTACGCAGTCTACACGCTAAAAATTTGGGGAGCGATTGATGGAACACAACAGGTTATTGAAACACTAAGTCAGAAAATTGGCTGGATTATTCTGATTCTTGGTGGTATGCACTTTTTCAATTTATTCATCCTGTTTAATCTCAGAAGAAAAGCCCAACAACATACGCTGCAACGCAACGCTATCTAAACTTCACTACTATGAAAACGCTTGACGATGTTAGATGATAATGTCGTCAGGCGTAGTAGGTATTTGTGTTGTTCTCACCATAATTTTATAAACCATGAACAAAATTGTTATCGCAGGTGGCAGTGGTTATCTCGGATCTGCATTGGTTAATTATTTTAAAGATAAAGTAAGTGATCTTGTTATACTCAGCAGACAATCAAAAGAAGCAGATGGGCACGTAAGAACTGTAAGTTGGAATGCATCTTCATTTGGCGAATGGACGTCTGAACTTGAAGGTGCAGATGTGATCATTAATCTTACAGGTAAATCTGTCGATTGTCGTTATACCGAAAAGAATAAGAAACGAATACTAAGCTCACGTCTGGATTCAACCGCTATTATTGGCAACACTATTCAGCAATGTAAAACCCCGCCAAGAATATGGATCAATGCAAGTTCAGCCACCATTTATAAAGCGTCATTTGATAAGTTCATGACGGAGTCTAAAGGAGATATTGGTGATGATTTCTCGATGACAGTATGTAAAAAATGGGAGGAGGTATTTAATCAATTTCATTTGCCACAAACCCGCAAAGTCATTTTACGCACATCAATTGTGTTGGGCAATCGCGGAGGAGCACTAGTTGCATTAAAGAATTTAGTGAAGGTTGGCTTCGGAGGAATTCAAGGTGATGGTAAACAATTTGTAAGCTGGATTCATGAACATGATTTCTGCCGAATTGTAGATTGGGTTATTCAGAACCAAACCACATCAGGCGCTTACAATGCTACAGCACCAAACCCGATTACTAATTTTGATTTCATGTCCGTTCTGCGACGCATGATGAATATGCCTGTTGGACTACCCTTACCTAAATGGTTGCTAACTTTTGGAGCAAGTCTTATCCGTACTGAAACTGAATTGGTTTTAAAAAGTCGTAAGGTTGTTCCTGAAAGACTTCTTGAATCAACATTTCAATTCGAGTTCCCAACAGTAGAGTTAGCATTGAATGATCTATTTAAGAAATGATATTATGCCGACGCGAATTGATTTGACAACTATAATAAATGCACCAATTGAAATTTGCTTTGATCTCTCGCGAAGCATTGATCTTCATCAGCATTCAACACAACAAACGCGCGAGAAAGCAATTGCTGGCAGAACATCGGGATTGATTGAGTTGAATGAGTTTGTGACGTGGAGGGCGACTCACTTTTTAATCACTCAAAAGTTAACCTCTAAAATAACAGCCTTTAACAGACCGTATTCATTTACGGATGTTATGATTAAGGGAGCTTTCAAATCAATACATCATGATCATATTTTTGAACGTTCAGGAGACAAGACTTTAATGACGGATCAATTCAGTTATGAGGTTCCTGGCGGAGTGATCGGATCTTTATTTAATGAATTGATTCTTAAACGTTACTTGAAAAGACTTCTTGTTAAAAGAAATGAAGTTATTAAAACTATTGCCGAGAGCGGTGAATCGAAACGCTTTCTTGCCTAAGACAATTTTTTCAATAGAAGAGCAGCCCAACCCTCACGTTCATCCCGACTTACTTCTTTCATTTTGTAGCGGGCAGCCTCAGCTGTGAGATCAGCAATATCATTTTCATAAAAACCACTGAGCAACAACAAACCTTCTTCTTTAAGATAGGCTGAGTATTGTGGCATTTCTTGCATGAGTACATTCTTGTTGATGTTGGCAAGAATGATATCGAAGGTTTCATCAAAAGTGAGATCACTGATCTTACCGAGTTGTTGGTTAATGTTGGTGCAGTGGTTCACATCAATGTTTTCCTTTCCGTTGACAACGCTCCAATCATCAATATCAAAAGCTTCTACATGTTTGGCACCAAGCTTGGATGCCATGATAGAAAGTATGGCTGTTCCACAACCTGCATCCATCACAATTTTATTGGTATGATCAATGGCCATCTGGTTTTTGACCATCAGATATGTTGTTTGATGATGCCCTGTGCCGAAAGACATCTTGGGGGTGATTTCTATATCGTAAGTATATTTTTTATCACTGGGGTGAAAGTGTGCTCGAATGAGACACTTGCCTTCAACATCAATAGGTTGATAACTTTTCTCCCACTGTTCGTTCCAGTTCTCTTTGAGGATTTTATCGAAAGTGAATTCAATATGCGTCAGTGATAAATACTTCTCTTTGATTTCAGTAAGCTTCACGAAATCAAAATTCTCCATTTCAGCGTAAGCTTCGAATCCTTTCTCTGTCTCCATAAAAGAATCAAACCCTATCTCTGCAATCTCTGCGATAAGCATTTCGGAAAATTCAGGATTACAGGAAACAGTGAGATTAGTATAATACATAGTCTTCAAAATTGAGGATGCAAGTTCATGTATCAGATTCTATAAAACAAAAAAAGCAGAGCGTTGGGGCTCTGCTTCTCATTAGATTTTAACTATGGATCAGTTTGTTCCGGCGGGCTTTTCGTTTACAACGCCTTCCAGTACATCTTTAATATCAACACGCTGACCGTCTTTGAAAGGAACGATCCAGGCATCTTTCACACCCATTTCGCGCATATATTTCTTAAAAGTATCGGCTTCCCAATAATCGCGGAACAAGCCAATGGTATAGGCATTCACGCCGTCAGGATTCTTTTCACCACCAAAGTTGGGATTGTTCTCGAAGTATTTTGATAAATCTTTATTCTTGAAAGCACCGATCTGTACTTTAAATACAACGCCTTTAGAAAAATCCATAGAGTTAGCTGGTGTTACAGGATTTTCC
>DATCRE010000512.1:0-2774 GCA_036569145.1 Cyclobacteriaceae bacterium | reverse complement strand
AAAGTTACTTTGAAATGGGATGTAAAAGGTTCTTCCATTCTCCATGATGAAGAGAAAGAACTGATCGTCGCGAAGCTTTCTTCCAAACTTACGGTGGATGGTGTATTGCTCTTAACTTCCCAGGAAAAGCGCACCCAGCTTCAGAATAAGGAAGCCACCATTCTGAAATTAGAGAAGTTGTTAGCTAAAGCATTTGAAAAGAAGAAAGCAAGGAAAGCAACCAAGCCATCAAAAGCATCTGTTCAGAACCGGATTGATAAAAAGAAAAAGAATTCTGAGAAGAAGCAGTGGAGGCAGAAGTTCTAGCGTTGCATCTTTGACTTACTTCTGGTTTTCATTTTGGTGATAATCAGGATTACTCCAAAACTTAATAACAGAAGAGCTATTCCTATAGCTGTAGCACTACCATTTACCTTCGGGAAATCAATCACATTGCCCGATAAAAATAACACGATGGTAGCTCCTGTAAAAAGTATGAAGGACGAGATACGTTTATTCTTCATGACAGGTTTTAGGTTAATGTAACATATAAAGATAATAATATCTGCTAAAAAAGCAACTGTTGGCTATAGCCAATAAATAAGGTTTGATTTATAACCCTCTGTTAGATCGTATCATTTCCGAATACCCCTGCCCAGCTCCAAGCGCTATAACGGCCATCGTTATACGCTTTGTTTTAGTCTGGATAGTCTTGGCACTTTCAATCCATTTGCTGAAGTAATTCTGATGTGACTTGGGTAGTGTTTTGAAGAACTCATAAGCGCGGGGTTCGTCTTTAAGGCAGGCCACAAAGTCAGCTGATAGAGTAAGAGCTCGCTCGTCCAGTTCCAGTTGTACTTGCAGTGTGTCACCTTCACCTTTGCCAAGGGCCTTTCGCGTTGGACCGTTTAAAGGGTAGATAAATTTTCCTTCGCCCATTGGTATCAAGGCAGCTTTTTGAATAGGATGCTGATCAAGTTTGCCTTTCACCCGATACGATACACGGCAACCAGGTTTTAGTTCTTCTGACTGTTTTTTGCTAATCTCAATGTAAGACCATCCCGTCTTCTCACCTTTATTACCAAACTTTTGAATTCTTGCTTTAAAGGAAATCATACTTTAAAAATAAGAAATCTATTAAACGGTTCCATAAACATTAAATACAATGCATGGAAACAGTGGAGAGATCTCGGATGCTTATTACGATAATTTTATCAATAAAAAACCCTGACATGTCTGCCAGGGTTTTTCTTAATATTAACTCGTTAATGTTATTTAAATTCTAACGACAAGCTATTTGTCTTACTTGGATTATAAGGCGTCAAGTCACCCAATCTTGAAGCTAACGCATCCCAGTCGGCACCTGGAGAAGTTGCTGCGGAGATAAAACCATTTGAGTTAAAATATCCGGGAGCTGCTGTGTTTGTTAAATAAGCACTTAAGATACTCTGATCAATGTTAGGCCATACAGCAGTAATTTCAGTAGTGAACACATTCTTGATGGAGTATTGTTTCAACAACACCTGGTGATCGTCACTATCAAGCGTATTAGGAGGCAAACCTACTTCAACAGTGGCAATGTTTTTAGAATCACTGCTTGATGCTACGAATGCCCAGTCAAAGCCTTTTGTTCCGGAGAAGAACACTGCATTTGGGTGATTACTGTTTCCATAAACATCTACCACATCACCTTTCTTACCAACAAACATGTGTAGTGTATTCATGGCATAAGGATTTTCAAGAGGGTTGCCTAGTGGCAATCCTGAAATAGCTACTTCCATTTGCTGATCATAACCATTCTCACCAGCTTCACTGTAATCAATTCTGAACATGGCATCAGGTACGTTTGCATTTTTGGTGCGGTCGCAATTGTATGGTTTAATGATAGCAATACCTTGTATCACGCTGCTTTTATTCCAGAAGATTTGAAGAGCTTTGCCACCATCAGCATTGTTTTCTGATTCAGCATCTGTGATAGTAAGCTCATAATCCCAGGTTTTGCCTTCGTATGCCACCTGAGATGCTACTACCAGGTTTTTAGTACGCTTATCGTCATCGCTTACGTATGACAATGAAAGCACGCGATCGATGTGGTAAATGCGAATGCCGGCAATAAATTCTTCAACAAGTAAGGCTGCACCATCACCAACAGCAATAAAAGTAGCGAGGTTAACATAAATAGCATTTCCTTTCAATGTATCAGTCGCTGTGCGGCCACCTATTCTCGCACCAGAAGTAGATGTGGTGATAGAAGAAGGTACTTTCACACTGAACTTTGAAGGAAGAATATCTTTTTGCGAAGCATCTTCATTTGTCTGGCACGACGATAACAACATCAAAAATCCAAGTGCTGCAACAAGCGCTAACGAGGTGAATTTTGTGGTTTTCATGTTTTTACTGTTTTGGTTTCTGTTTTTCGATTTTGAGGAAGGACTTTTGTCTTTTAATGTGCCCTTCAGTTCTAAAACACAAGAACCTGTTGATACCCTTATGCCGATTTTTAAAAAAAATAAAAAAACTCCTTTGTACGTTCATCTCATGGATTTATCGAAAAATCCATATTTAATATCGCATCCTCGCTGTCCGTGTGAGGGGTATGTTTTGTAACCGAAAGCGCCAGGATGTTTTTCTATTGGCCCGAATGAGTACCTATACTGAAAGGCTTCTTCCTGGCTGCTGCCATGCTTCTTTCTGCACTCTTCCTCCACTCTTTCTGCACACGTTCTTCAGTATGGAGCTAATATGTACCCGTTCAGCACCGTTCTGACGCTTACTTAAATTCCATTGTTTTGAGT
>DATCRE010000511.1:0-4416 GCA_036569145.1 Cyclobacteriaceae bacterium | reverse complement strand
ATGATATTGATCTGTTAAAGAAAGCACTTTCTGAACTTGGAAAAGAATACGATCAAGCAAAAGTAAATACTCTTGCAAGTGATTACGAAACGAAAAAGAAAAACCTGATTGATTATAATAATCAGGTTAAGAACAATATTCTTTCTGGCATTTCACAGACCACATCATCAGGAGGAGCATCTGAGTCAAATGTTGTTATTTTGAAAGCTGAAAAGATTAGTCTTGAAAGCGATGATTTTTCGAAACTTAGTGCGGCTTTCAAGAAGGCGGAACGTAGTTATAACATTGCCAAAGTTTGTAAATTATTTTCTCAGAGTACGAATAATGATGAGTATAAAATCATTATTCAAAATATGAATATCAATGATGTTGGGTATTCCGACTATGTCAAAAAACGAAAAGCTGATCGCGCATCGGATGATGTGTTAAAAATTGAAATTAAAAATGCCATTGTTTCAACCATAGGTAAAATTCTGGATGAGAAATATTAATATGATGAAGTATTTTATCTTTTGCTTATTAGCGTTTACTACAATCACGGCGTGGCCAAAGTCACCTTTTGATGATTGGAAAGAAAAAATCATTAAGGAAGGCCGACAGAAACTCGCCAGCATTCAGGAAGAAAATGCCATTAATGATGTCAAAGGACTAAGCAGCAAAAATCATTATCTGATTGTTGTAGGTTCTGATACTTATCCGGATGGAGAATTTATTACGCAGCGCAAAGGTATAGGTCAAGGCGCAGGCGATGACGTTTATTACCTGCTTAATGAAGAAAAAATTGCCTCCATTGATAATATTCTGAGTGCCATGAATAGTTCGTCTGAGATAAAGACGTACGTTCTGATAGTACGCTATATGCCAATGGAATTTAAGAATGAGCTTAGTAATAATCAGGACATAACCGATTTCTTTATAGGACAAAAAACTGATCTGGCAAAAGCAATGGCAAAGCCCGTTACAGACAAGGCAGCCGAAATTGTTTCAGCCATTACTTCTCCTGTATTATCTAAATCTACCAGCCCGACATTGTATTGTGGATTTGTAAATTTTAAAGTATTCCAAAATGAATTTGAAGGATTAAGCCAGTGGGTTTATTATCCACGAAACAATAATGTAAAATATGATGAAGAGTATGGTAACATATTGGCAAGTTCTATTAGCAGAGCTGAGTGGCCATCCGGATCCGTAGAGAAAGTAGATAAGCTTGTTGATCTTATTAAGTCAAGTAACAGCGAATACACACAAACTAAAGGCCTGTTCGCTGATCTTATTGCAATTGATCATCCCATCAAAATGCAGGAGGCTCTCAAGGGATTAAGCATAAATGCCTTAAGTGCTTTTAATATTGGATTACGGTTACACATTTTAAAAGTTCTCTCCGCAGGCGTTACGCCGGGCGACAGAGAGATCATGATTATCAATCTCATTAACTCTGTGCAGACAGAAAGTGATGCCAATCAGCTTATCACAGGTTTTAAATTAGAGAATGATAAAGTAATTCAGCCCGGCATGAAAGGATGGTGTCTGCTGAAATGCATGACCAGTCAGACAAGCGATGGTTTGATCACTGAAAACTACAAAGCACTGATCAAAGCATTAGTGGCTCTTTGCAAAAGAACACCTGCATTTAAAGACATGGTTGCGGCGTTGAACAATAATGATAATGACAAAATTGCCGACCGTATTGTTTACTACAACTATAATTCATTCTGGTCAAAGATGACGTCTACTCTATCAACTTTTCCAAGACCATTATTTGATCGTAGCACGGTCTATTCTTCAGATTGCCAATTACAAACAAATACTGAGTTATTCTTTAAATACATTTTTTCCCCCAATGACCCAATAAGCAGCGAGACACTTGATCCGCTGGAGCCCATCGTGTTTGTAAATCAAAGTGATCTTGGCATGCTGGGCGGTATTGATGCGAGTAACATCTTTGTTTCGCCAGCTATTATTTTAAAATATGCTGATGAGAAAGCATGGAATCAAACAGCGTCAGACGTTAGCATGGCCGCCATTGACGCTGCCTCATTGGCTACAGGCTATGGCGAATTAAAAGCAGGCGTAATGGGTGTAAGGCAAGCGTGGGTGCTGGTTGATATGTTCAATAGCGGAATCAACCTTTCACTCAATGCAAGCCTTGCTACAGAAAACCGTACGGTAAAGGAAATACTAGGTCTGTACAACATAGTTACCGGAGGTATTTCTCTTACGCGCATGGCAACAGGCGGTGTAAAAGGTGTGTATGGTTTAATAAAAGGAAAAAATGTTTTAGATGAAAAGGCCATCCTTGATTTATTAAAAGCATTGGATGATGGTGGTGATGATGCGTTGAAGAATCTTTCAAGTGATGAGTTTGCTAATATTCAGGCACTTGTTAAACGAGTAAAAACTGAAGCAGGTGTAAAAGGCCTTTCCCAATTAGAACAATTGGCAACAAAGGTTTTGGATCGGATGGAGAGTCTTGCTAAGGGAGCAGATGATATACTAAGGTCAATTACGAAAGTTGAGGAGGATCTTAGAAAAGTGGTTGGCAAAGAACATGTCTATAAAATAGACTCAAAAGGTATTGTTAAAGGGCCAATAGTTGGAGAACCTGATAAGGTAGATTTCACTAGCTTAGGCCCTTTCAACAAGGGAGATGTCTTGACTCATAACCACCCAAAGGGAACTACATTTAGCTTTGAAGATATCGCGGCCTTATCTGATTTTGGAATCACTGAAGTAAGGGCTGTTGCAAAAAGTAAGACGTACTCAATAATAAAAACCGGTGAGTTTAAATATTACGAGTGGCGAATAAAATATGATGACCTTGAAAATGCTTTCAAGATAAAGTACGCAGACAAAATAAAAGCAGGTTTAACATTTGATGAGATGATTCTTATTCAAGAGGAGATATTTTTGAAATCATTTGAAGGATTTAATATTCAATTTAAAATTTATCAATAATGGAGATTAGAATGTATAGAAGGTTTCAAGACCTATACCATAAGCCTGGTATACTTAACGACTCTATTACAGGTATGGAATGGATGGAGGTTGGCTATGATTCGCGAACCTTAAGAGAGGTTACAGAATCTTGCTCTCTTTTGGAATTCTTAAATGAACTATTAACTATCCTAATAATAGGTACTCCAAATTATAACATTTTAGGTCATTCAGTAGGAGTATTTAATTGGAAGAATGATTCTTTTGTTTCAAATGAGATCTTTAATAAATGCATTGAAAAAATTGTTATGTATCCTTTTATAAAAAATAGTAATGCATACAAAGAAGAACTTGGAAGGATTGAGATTGAATTATCTCAACAAATATTTACGTACAATGACGCATTGGAATTACTAATGTTTCATAATCTAGAAATTCATGAGGATGATAAATTTGAAATCACTACAATACCAATAACTGTTAAAAGGGTTCCGTTAAGTGAAGAAGTGAATATGATTGTTAAGATAAAAATTGAAAATAAAATGGTGACCACTATGGAGATATGGTATGAGTCACTTCTTTTTACGTAGAGTAGAAGTAACATGGAGTATGTAACACCGAAAGCGCAGAGTCTCCGAGGCGGGAGACTCTGCGAAGACAAAAGAGAAAAATATGATTAATTGGCAATGAAAAGATATTACAATTCTGATATTTTAGATAGCCATAATTTAATTCCCGTTGAAGATATAGAGAATAGACATTCTTTTTATGAATCCGATTATATTGATGAATTAAATTGTGTTGTTGCAATTTTATATGTTCAGAATAAAATTACAAGCATCACATTCTATGACATTGAATTTAGTGAGGTAGTGTCATCTTACGTAAATAAGAATTTTGGAAACATAAAAATAATTACGTTTCATAACTTATCCGAGTTAAATAAGATTACTAAGATATATATGGAAGGGAAACTATCAACAGTATGGACCTATCAATACTATAGTGCCAATAAGTTGAAACTATCTATTTTACAAGATGAGATGAATAATCTAATAGAATATCGACAAAGTATTTATGATGAATTAGGCAATCATATAGAAGAGAAGATATTCTTTGCAGATAGTTGGACAATACACACGGAGAAGATGATATAAGAATGTGATGATATGATGCTATATAGAGGAATTCCATTTCTTTCTCCGCAGAGTCTCCCCGCCTCGGGGACTCTGACGGAAGCACATGAGGGAAGTTATAAGGAGCTTAGAGTGCGGTAGATGAATGACAATAGAATACTAGGAGTAACAATGGAGTATAATACCGAAAGCGCAGAGTCCCCGAGGCGGGAGACTCTGCGAGGACAGAAAGTGATGGAATACAAAATCACAAAGTCTAAAATATTTAATCAGGAATGTTGAGATATATAAATTTTCGAATGGAAACTCTGCTGGGAAAGAAATAAAAAATTATAAGAATGCTACA
>DATCRE010000510.1:0-9511 GCA_036569145.1 Cyclobacteriaceae bacterium | reverse complement strand
GCAGCCTGATTTTTAGTATCACCATCAGTAATGATAAAGGGATACGTATGTCCGCTTGTTACTAAATCATATCGAAGCAACCCTAAACTGTACAATGGTTAACGAAAACTTCAACGAGTACTCGCTTAACCAATGAAAAACCAAAAAACGCTTAACCAAATTTTATTCGGTTAAGCGTTTTCAGAGGTATTTTCATGCAGAGCCAATGTTAAGTTCACCAGTTTGTTTAACGGCTTCATCAACCATTTCTTTAATAAATGAAATGTTACTTGAATCACCTGATATTGCTTTGCATCTTCCTGAAGTTTCTTTATTAATTCGTCTCGCCGCACCTTCTGCATAGCTAATGTCAATATCATTTAAAATGACATGAGTACCTTCATGAGCAAGCTGGCGACATATTTCAAAACCAATACCTTGTCCTGCCCCCGTTACTATCGCCGTTTTATTTTTAAAACTCATAGCACATTTTTTTAGAAATAGTGTGTTAACGCTTGTCAAGCAACGAGAATAATCAAATCAATGCCAATTTCTGCCTACTATCAACAGGTGTATGACAAAGTTAGTAGAACAACCATTTATACAATGCCAATGCTGGTTTGCCCCTCAACCTACCAGATGGGATGTCCCGATTTTTCATCTCCGATAAAATAATGCATCATTCTTTTTTTCCAAGAGAAGACTGCCCCATATAGGTAATTTTAATTTCTTTTACTTGCTGCTCTTTGCGTAGAAATTGAACTTGCATAGCCGGAGCAGTAATTTCAAATTCGTCAGCTTTTTTAAAGATGAGTTTCATCTCAGGGAATGTTCCAGCCTGGATAAACAGATTACTATCTCTACTAGTTATTTTCATAGTAGTGCTGTCTTGCATCCTGTAGTTACCAATGTAATCTTTGAACGGCGAATCCGCAGCACTCGCGCCTGCCTGTGTTGCTTCTGGTGTTGTGTTATGTTTTGTTTTCGCTACGAATAAATCCAACTCTGCTGACTTTCTAATTTCGTTTGGTATCTCGCGTATGGATTGAATGGTAATGTCTTTGTAAAATCCTTCCGCTCCTTCTGATTGAAGTTGTATGCGGCCCTTCGTTAAAGGTGTAACTGTTTTATCGGGCTTGACAACATTAGCATTTTGAAATGCCATCACAACATGTCCGTTCACAAGAAAAACACCCGTGCCACCAACAGTGTATATATCCATCGTTGTCCATGATGTAGAATCACTTTCATAATTTTTAGAACGGGTAACGCTTGGATAATTTGTATTGGTGCCTACTTTCTTCAATGATGTTTTAGCATCCCAATTCTTTGTATCATTTACTCTCACTTCAGCCGCCGGAGAAACCTTAAGATCTTTATTGGGTACAAAGAAAAGATCGCCGCTGGTCCCTTCAGAAATCTGGCACTCGAGGCCCATCATAAATACTGACCAGAAAGCATCCTCATTTGTGCCTGTGAGATGAAACATAATACCCATATCTCGTGGCAATGTGAGGCGTGGTGCCCATCTCTTCTTGCCCCATTTATATTTTAAATGCAGGTGATAATTTTCATATTCCTTTTTGGTAGTAAGGCCGCCATATATTTCACCTGATGCCCGCAGTACTTTCTCGCCATCTACCGTGACGACTGAGAAAACATTCTTAATATCTTGCCTGCCCAGCGGAATTCCGTTCATGCCATCGCCTGTTGGTGTGCCAGTGGGTAAGCCTGTTACGCTAGTATGCGGAACACCAATCCATTTATACCAATAGTCTAATCTGTCATCTAAAAGATTTTCTGGTTTACTCTCTGATGTTTTTTTTGCTTGCGAAAAGAGTTGAAAGGAGACGAATAAGCACGCAACAAAGAGATTCGTATTTCTCAGGAATATTTTCATAAGGATGACATTTAAAACAAACTTTTTACAAAGGCATTATATTGATATACTATTTACACATATAAATTGATGAAGTCTTGTTATGTTCGAAAAAAATCAAAATCTGATCACTAATATTCCACATATCAAATAATATTACAACCTCTTCATTACATGACGTGTCTATTTCGAAAATGACCGCTATGACAAAAATTATTACCACACCTCCTTTTATATTTTTATTCTTAGTTCTTATATCATCCGCCTGCGACGACAATGATTTATTCGTTAACCTGGATGAGTTTGAACAAATTACAGAGCAATATCCATACACTGATGTAAGCACAAAAGAAGCTGTAGATTATTGGGAGCTGGTATCATCGTTAACACCTGAAGCACTCTTTTCTAAGGGAACAAAATGTGCCAATGCATCTAATGAAGCAGAGTGTATTTACAACTTCAATGCTACAGTAAGTGAAAATCCTGGATTCAGCATTAGCTGTCCACCAAGCGAATGTTTTAAATATATTCGGTATCAAAGTAAAGATGAGATTTCTCTCGTTACAAGTGTAGATGATTTAATCAAATTTCTCGGGGAGATTGACACGAAGTCAGATGCTATATTATTGACGAGTGCCTATAATTATTATTTCTACACAAACAAAAAAGAAGCAGGAGCTATAAGAGAAGTTAAAGATGGATATGAAATTCTGACGACTCAACTTGTTAAGTTCTGCGCGCCAATTCAAACCGACAGGTTTCTATTAAAGGTTAGCAGAAATGGTGAAATTAAAATTCTGAAAGAAGAGAAATATTCAGTTTCCAATGGATGCATCTAATAAAAACTTGCTATAATTTATTTCTCAAGATAATCCATCATGAGCCTGGCTGTATTCTCTGATGCCGAACCTGTATCTAGAATTTTTATAATTTCATCATAACCATTCAATACAGTTTCACGATAGGAATTATCATTTAAGAGTCTATTTAATTCAGTTGATATTTTAGGCACAGTAAAATCGCCTTGAATTAATTCTTTCACTACTTCTTTACCAGCTACAAGATTAACCAGTGAAATGAATGGTACCATGATCATCATCTTGACGAGCCAATATGTTGCTATGCCGGTACTGTATACTACAATTTGTGGTACCCTAAATAATGCTGTCTCTAGTGTTGCTGTGCCCGATGTTACAATGGCTGCCTTTGAGCATGATAACAAGTCATACGTTTCTTCATAAACGAATTTCACATTGGGCAAGAACACTAATGTGCCATACAATGAGTCATCAAGGTTTTTAACAGCAGCTACAACAAACTGATACGATTTATTTGCCCTTGCCACTTCAGTCATGATTGGAATAACACGTTGCAATTCCTGCTTGCGACTACCTGGCAATAAAGCTACTATTGGCTTGGCTGTTGGTATTTCATTTCTCCTTATAAAATCTTTATCAACAACATGTGCTTTCACTGCATCGAGAACGGGGTTACCCACGTAGTCGGCATGCACATCAAATTTTTTAAAGAAGTCTTTCTCGAATGGCAGGATTGCAAAAACCTGATCTACGGTTGCTTTTAATTTTAACGCACGCTTTTGATTCCATGCCCAAACCTTGGGTGGTATATAATAAAATACTTTAAAGCCTTGCTGCTTTGCGAACTTAGCGATGCGCATATTAAAGCCACCGTAGTCAATAAGAACTATTACATCTGGCTTAAAGCTTAGTATGTCCTGTTTGCATTGTTTAATATATAGAGTAATGGTGTTCAGGTTTTTCACTACTTCAATAAAACCCATAAAGGCCATAGCAGAATAGTGAACTACAACATCAACACCAGCTTCTTTCATGTACTCACCACCAAATCCGCGGAAGGTACTATACTCATCATGTTTTTTCAGAGCCTTTACCAGATTGCCCCCATGTAAATCGCCAGAGCGTTCTCCTGCTATGATATAAAATTTCATATTACTTAACGATATGCGGTTTGGGATTTACGACACTGATTTAATAATTATTCACCGTAGTACTCTACGTAATTTCTGGGTGTTTCATAGAGACGCAGGCAATGAAGTTTTCCTGTTGATGTTATCGCTGGCAAATGTTGGTTAAGTATTCTCCAGATTTCTATAATTAGGTTTTCACAGCTGGCTAATTTGCCTTTCATAAAGTCAACATCGAGGTTAAGATTCTTATGATCAAGTTTCTCAATCACCTCACGCCTTATCATGGTGCTTAGTTGTTTTAAATCAACCACAAAACCAGTCTCGGGGTCGGGTTGGCCTTTAACCGTTACAATCAATTCAAAATTATGTCCGTGCCAGTTGTCATTGGCACATGGCCCAAAGACAGCCACATTCTTTTCTTTAGTCCAGGCAGGATTATATAACTTATGGGCGGCGTTAAAATGTTCTTTGCGGCTTACGTAAACCATACTTTTGCTTTATGGCCGCAAATATAAGGATTTAGTCAGGGATCAGTATTTAATGTTATTTAGTTAACTTTTCTTTATCTGACCTGATTAATAAAGTACTGATACTGAGCCTTTGTAAATCTTATCGGTATAGGTGATATAATAAAAATATACCCCCACCGATACATCGCTGGCATACCACCTGAAATTTCTGCTGTGGCTTGAATACACTTGCGTTCCCCAACGATTATAAATCCGTATACTTTCAAATCGCCTCACGCAATTGTCTTTGGGTAAGCCTATATAATTATTAGGGTCATCATCCGGATCACTTCCATTTAATGGCATGGGCTGACACTTAGGATTAGGTGAATCGAAATCTTCCAATGCAAAGTATTCGTTACATCCATCACCGTTAGGCGTGATAACATTCGGCGGAATAAAATTCTTATCTGTAGAAACCACGTCTTTGATTTTTATAAATACTGTAGAGGTGTCAGCTAAGGAAGAGAGACAACGATCATCGGCTAACTTGAATGTAAATGTATAGCGATTAGTAAAAATACCGTTCTCAAAAATAGAGCAGTCGGGTTGCCATACGAAGGTAGCATTTGTGGGAGCTAATTTATTGTTGGGTGTGAACACATAACCTTTGGGCAAGACATTACCTGTTGCTTCTATCAAATCGGTGGTAAGAAAATCAACTGGGTTAACATCAGCATCTCTGCCAATCAAATCGAGGGAGATCTTATTGCCAAGCGTGTATGAAAGTGTATCTGTTACTGGCAAATGAGTATCGCTGTTGTAGATCGTAAGCGCTGGTGCTGTGTTATCTGGTAATTCTACTTTAACAATGACATCTAATGTATCCGCTCTGTAAATGTGACAACGGTTTTTATTATCTACTGCTGTAAACTGAAAATCAAATTCATATTTGTCTGACTGACTTATCATAGCACAAAGAAGCGGCCAGCTAAAAGGTGAGGTGACATCGCCATTGCCACTTGCTCCCGGAAAGGCTACGTTATAATCAGTTGGATTAAAATCTATTCCTTTGAGGCTTAGTACAATAAAATCATTATCAACATCTTTTGCTTTTACATCGAATGTAATCGGGCCATCGCGAAGCAATTTAAACGTTATAGTATCGGTGCGATCAGTTGTTGGCGAATAGATTATAGGGTCATGATCACCATCATCTATCGTTAAATCAAATGTCATCACAGCAGGATGTTTAAAGCTACAATGATCCTGATCTTCTAAATATACTTTAACGATGACATGTGTTCTATAAGAAAAATCATATGTTAAACAATTTGTATTCCACTCCAGTTGTGCCTTATAATCTCCAGGAGTATTTGATACAACGGAGTATTTCATACCATAATCCTGCAGGTTAAATCCGACACCAACAATGCTATCCACTAACACATCTCCGTCAGCATCGGTGCCATGTATATCCCAGGTTTTAATCGTGCCTTCAGGTACAACTTCCGTAACAGCAGGTGGTGTAAATACTGGTGGATTATCGAGTGGTGGAACAATGTTTACATTGATGAGTAATGTATCGCCAAGAGGCAACGCGCAAGCATCATCGAACGCTACAACACCAATTTGAAAAGGTCCTTCTATGTAAGGACAATCCGGAAAGCAGATTGAAAATATTTTTTCATCATCAGTTTGTGTCAATAACAAAGGCGTGGCAGGCAATTGTGATTGTAATCCACTTATATCTTTTTTGAAATTGAATGGAATTACTTTAAGACTTGTGATAACCTCTTGATAGTTATCTTTAACTTTTAAAACATCAGGATCATATACTCTGATTTCAACGCAGCGATCAGCATCACTCGCAGTGTTTGGAAAGCTGACAGACAACGACTGATTAACAGCAGTGAAGTTCGTGTCACCAAGTTTTCTTCCTGTAACCTGTGGTGGCTCGGCATCAGGGCATGAGCTTGAAACATAAAGCTGAAAGTCGCGACGAGTAACGCCAATTTTTACACCATCTCTATACTCTTCGCATTGTACAGCAAAAACATAAAGTCCGGTTTTATAACCAGGCGTGACAGTTAAATAACCATCGGGTGTAATTTTCAAATCAGGATTGCCACCCATAATACGGTCAAGGCTAAATGTAAAACTACCTGTACTCGACCATGTTATTAATGGATATGGTTCTGGTTGTATTACGGGATATGATTCTGCACTATTAGTAGTGTATGGCGTTACCATGGAGTAAACAAGTTTATCGCCATCAAGATCTGTACCTCCAAATTCAGTGTAGTATGGTTTTGAAGGACAAGCATAATCTCTCAAGGGAGGAAAATCACTTGGTGATGAATTGATGAAGGGCTTTCCATCTTTCACTACAGGTGGAAACTTCAAATAAAATGTTTGTCCTGCTGCAATAATATCTGGTGGCCTGGGTGGTGGTGGAAAGCTAAGAATGTTATTGAGTGTATAATTCCGGCAGCATCTTTCCCACACTACATAGTAGCCCTCAGGATCATTGTATCTGGCTGGTGGCAATGTAATGATGGTTGTATAAAATTGTCGTGTTGTTTTTATACCGCCATACGAACAAGCTGGTTGAGTGTAGCTAACGGGAGTCTCTTTTGAAAAAGGTATCGCCACGTTATCCATCATTAATTCATTATCAACTACTCTGAAGATGCGCACAAAGATGGTATCGTCCTGGGCTTTATTACCCTGATCGCCATGATCTTCATCAAAGTAATAGATCAGATTGAGGTGATAACGATAACGTTCAATTCCATCCAGCTCTTGTATGTGAATCAATTCAAACTCTCCACCCACAATGTGCGATGCGGTTGCCCGAAGCGAAAACAGTATCAGAACAATGAATAATAACCTCTTCATCCCCAACATAAGAATCTTAAATATAGCAAATGGCAAACGGGAAAATATCATATTTCTGTAATTTGCGCCCAATATGAAAAAAGGTGATGTGATTGAAAATATCGTGGTAGAAACGATAGCTGCCGAAGGGAAATGCATAGGCAAAGTAGATGGCAAAGTTATTTTCCTGGAAGGGGGGGCTCCCGGCGATGTTATTGATGCTCAGCTCTATAAAATAAAAAGCAGTTTTATGGAGGGAAAGGTTGTTGCCATTAAACAATCTTCGCCTGACAGAGCGCAGCCTTTTTGTTCCCATTTTGGTCTCTGCGGCGGATGCTCATGGCAACATATTCAGTACAAAGACCAACTCTTTTATAAACAGAAACAGGTAGTTGATAACCTTGAGCGCATCGGTGGATTAACGCTGCCAACGGTTGACGCCATTGTGCCCTCTGCTAAAATTAAAAACTATCGTAATCGCTTAGACTTTACTTTCTCAGCTCAGCGATGGCTTACCAGGGAAGAAATTGAAACCCACGGCGTTTTTACTGAACCTGCATTGGGATTTCACATGCCAAAGAAATTCGATAAAATTTTTGATGTTGAAACATGTCACTTGCAAGATGATCCATCAAACCCGATTCGTCTCGCTGTGAAAGATGAAGCGCTTAAACATAGCATTCCATTTTTTAATTTAAGAGATCACGTTGGCTTCTTAAGAACATTAACGATACGCACCGCTACCACAGGTGAAGTGATGATCATTCTGCAAGTCTTCTCTGACAAGATGGAGTGGATTGATATTATTCTAAGTCGCCTGGAACGAGATTTCAAACAGATCAAATCGTTTAACTATGTAATCAATGTCAAGAAGAACGATACCTTCAGCGATCTGAATGTTACATGCTGGAAAGGTAATCCTTACATTACGGAATCTATGCCAACACCGGATGGTAAATCATCATTGCAATTTCGTATAGGTCCTAAATCTTTTTATCAGACTAATTCCGAGCAGGCTTATGAATTATATAAAGTTGCGTGGCAGTTAGCTGACCTTCAAGGCAACGAGTTGGTGTATGATCTTTATACAGGCACTGGCACCATTGCCAATTTTGTTGCTCGTAATGCAAAGAAAGTTATCGGCCTTGAGTATGTAGCACCTGCCATTGAAGATGCTAAAATCAACGCTCAGATAAATGGAGTAACGAACACCGAATTTTATGCAGGCGATATTAAGGATTTACTTAACGAAGCATTTCTCTCTAAGCATGGAAGGCCTGATGTTGTGATAACCGATCCCCCACGCGCGGGCATGCACGAAGATGTTTGCAAGATGTTACTTCAAGCCGAACCTAAACGCATTATTTATGTAAGTTGTAACGCTGCCACGCAAGCACGCGACTTACAATTGCTCTCTGAAAAATACAACATAACAGCTGTGCAGCCTGTAGATATGTTTCCGCATACTATGCATGTTGAAAACGTTGTGTGCCTTGATCGAAAAAAGTAAGACTAAAGCACATGAGGATAATTTTTTATTTTGTAGTTGTAGCACATCTCGTCATCGTACTTTTTGGACTATACGATCTTATTACTAAAAGTCGACGACCGAATAAATTATTATGGGCCCTCATTATCATGATACCTGTAGCAGGATTTTATGTTTACTTAAGCACCCGCAAAAGAAGTAACAAAAAACTATTTTAAATTTTTCATCGCACAACAGCTGGCACTGCGGGCAAGCTTTCATTACCTGTATCATTCACACTCTGCACAGCAAAGAAATAATTATCTTTTGAATACGGGAGTTTCATTTCAAGATCGCTTGTAAAGAATTTCTTTTGCCAGACCGCACTGGTAGTTTCACGCGTCAAAACAAAGTATCCTTTAGGTTTACCTGTTTTAGGTGCTTTCCATAATAAGTATGTAAAGTTACCAAGCTTCTTCACATCTATCTGCACGTCTTCAGGCATGGCCGGAGCTTTTGCAAGATTTGCCAATGTGCTGAGATTGATAGCTGTATTCTTTCGCAAGTATTCAAAATCCATAAACTCAGGAAGATCACCATATTGAATTCCATTTTCTTTTCGCACATCCTGGTGCTGATGATAGTAGTTTTCGTTCATCTCGGTAATGCGCACGGCTGTAAAACCATTTTCTACATAGGGAGTATGATCGCCGCCTCTGAGAAAGCGATCATTTCGATACACCATCACCACATCGATATTTTCTACGTAGCGTTCGCCTGTTTCTTTCACATAGCGTGCAAGTTGTCTTGAGCGACCATCGTTCTCTAATCCAAATTGTCTTATTTGTTTTGCATTCTTTTCCGTTTCAAATGCAGGAAGACCTTCACTGAAAACACGAATGCGCGTA
>DATCRE010000509.1:0-10187 GCA_036569145.1 Cyclobacteriaceae bacterium | reverse complement strand
CATCGCCAGATGCTAACTCGGCCTATTGGAATTCTGCCAAGCTTGCTTTTATCGATAAAAAATATGGCGGAGCCATTTCAGTTACGCCATGGCTTTCAAAGATTATCAACGACATGTGGATATTTCAAGGCACGGGCTTTTATAAAATTAATCGTGAGCAGGCTATTGCTGTTGGTATGAAATATTTTGACTTGGGCGAAATTTTTCTGAGAGGAGACAATAACCAGGATAATGGATCTTTCAATCCGCGTGAGTATGCTTTTGATTTCACATACTCCCGTATGCTTACAGAAAATCTGAGTGTTGGTATCACGGGTCGTTATATTCATTCCAATCTTACCGGTACGTTCTCAAGCAATAATACAAATGATGCACGTCCGGCTTCTACTGCTGCGGCTGACATTGGAGTTTATTATACTAAACCACTTCAAGGTGCCAGGGCTTCCAGTATTTCATTGGGTGCTAACGCTTCTAATATTGGCGGTAAGATTTCGTATTCAAATGCCAGCAACAAAGATTTCCTTCCTACTAATTTGCGAATTGGTGGTGTTTACACAACAGAACTTGATCCGTATAACTCTTTCAGCTTTATACTTGATTTTAACAAGCTAATGGTTCCAACTGATCCGAATTCGAATAAAACTGTACTTAGCGGTATGTTCGGTTCTTTCTCCGATGCACCTGGGGGAGCACGCGAAGAACTTCATGAAGTTATTACCAACATGGGTATCGAATATTGGTACAATAAAACATTTGCTGCGCGCGCTGGTTATTTCCTTGAAGCAAAAGACAAAGGCAATCGTAAATACATGACGATTGGTCTTGGCTTCAGAAGTCAAAAAGCATTTGGTATTGATCTGGCATATCTTGTTCCTACCAATAAAAGAGAAACACCACTTGCTGAAACATTACGTTTCTCCATCCTGTTTCATATCAATCAAAAAACCGTTGAGGAGGAATCCGTTACAGATTGATGTTGGATAGAAAAACACAGCCGCCGTTTAATAGCAGTACTTCATTTCATTTACTTGAACCTACGGTTAAAACATTAGCCAATGGCTTAACACTTCAATTTATTTCAGGAGGTGAGCAGGAAGTTGTGCGTGTGGAAATTATTTTTGATGCAGGCCGCTGGACTGAAGATCTCTGGGGTACATCACATTTTTCTGCCGGATTGCTTAATAAAGGCACTACCAATAAATCCAGTTTTGAAATCGCTCAGATATTTGATCAATACGGAGCTCATGTTGAAGTAACACCAGGGCTTGATGTAGTTTCTGTTTCAATTTATTCTCTTACCAAAAATATTCAACCGGTATTACAGCTTTTCTTTGAGATTGTAACAAGTGCAATTTTTCCCGAAAAGGAATTGAGACAGAGCAAATCTATTTTTCTGCAAAACCTGAAGGTTAACCAGGAGAAGACAAGCTTTGTAGCATCATCTATAATCAGAAAGAATTTGTTTGGTGAAAATCATCCTTATGGTAAAGAGCTTGAAGAGGCTGATGTTTCTAAACTTGAAAGACAAAACCTGGTTAACTTCTATACCCAGAACTTTAAAGCAACACATGTTTTTGTTTCAGGAAAAATAAGTGAGCATACCCGAAAATTATTAGAGGATACTTTCTCACAGTTACCAGTTGGCAAAACAAATCAGAGAAATCATAAAGCTACAGAGGAGTTAGCACAACCTGTTTATATAGAAAAAGAAGGAAGCTCGCAAACATCCTTACGATTGGGTAAAAAGTCAATCATGCGTTCGCATGTGGATTACGCAGACGTACTTTTTTTAAATCACATACTTGGAGGTTATTTTGGTTCGCGCCTTATGAAAAATATTCGTGAGGACAAAGGGCTTTCGTATGGAATTTATTCGGCCTTACATGCGCTTCAACATGATAGCTATATAGTAATTGGTGCAGATGTTAATAAAGAGAACAGGGAACTGGCTACGCAGGAAATAAGAAATGAAGTGAAGCGGTTAAGTGCAGAAGAAGTGGGGCAACATGAGTTGACCACAGCAAGGCTGCATTTTATCGGAAGCCTTCAGTCAGAAATTACAACGCCATTTGCACATGCTGACAAGTTGAAAAATATCACGCTTAACAAGCTGGATAAAAATTATTATCAGAATCTTATTCACCGAATCAATACCATTACAGCACCAGAGCTGATATTAACAGCACAGAAATATTATTCGGAAGAAAGTCTGTGTGAAGTAGCTGTTGGCTAATCTAATCTTTAGACTCCATTTTTGATTTCTCAACACGCAAGCCCACAGCAAGAATGCCAGGTAAAGTATCTATGCGCATGAATTGTTCAAAAGTTACTTTGTACTTGCCCGGATTTTTAAAAGAATAATTTTTCAGCAAGGGTATCTGGTGATCGTAGATATCACCAAGACCGGTTGTTCCGAAAGGCTTGCCTGTTTTCTTATCGAACAGCATGTGAGAAATCAGTTTTGATTCTAAAACATTCCCTGATGAATCTGTGAGATTGTAGGAGAAATAAATGTTTGCTTTAGGATAAGATACTTCATTGCGGATGTTGCAATACAAGTTGTAAGGCTGTGGAGTATTGTCAACCTGAAACTCAAATACAGGTTTGTTAACTACCAACCACGATTGATCTTTTAAATCTTTATTCTTTTCAAAAACTCTGCTCTTGTCGCAGCCACTCATTAAAAGGGCAAGCAGAAAAAGTACGCTAACTATTCTCATGCCTGTGTGCGTGGAGGTTTGTTAGGATTAGAATTCCTGTTTGGATTGTTGTTTCCAGGCTTAGCATTAGGATTTTGTCCTTGCCCTTTTTGTCCCTGAGTTGCATTTGGGTTATTAGGATTTTTATTGCCGCCGCCTTTTCTTCTGTTCTTGTTGTTCTTTTTCTTTTTGCCCTGATACTTCTTGTCCATGCGTTCGAGATCGCTGTTCAAAGTTTGTATAGGTGTTTTTTCTGCAACAACATCAAGATCCAGGCTGGCAGGTTTTTTACCTTTCTGGTTCATGAGAAGAATTTCATTTACCCGTGCCACATTAAGCGGATACCAAGTATTCTCTTCGCGGAAACCAAACCACATAATCTTTCTGAAGATATCTGTTTTTTGAAGTGTGGCATCGCCCTTCTCCGTTAACAGAGGGCCTTCAATTTTAGGAATGTCCTCCAACGCATCCATGTATGTTTCAAGCTCGTAGTTGAGACAGCATTTTAAGCGGCCACACTGTCCTGATAATTTACTTGGATTCAATGAAAGATTCTGGTAGCGTGCTGCACTAGTAGCAACATTTTTAAAATCAGCGAGCCATGTAGAACAACAAAGCTCACGACCACATACGCCGATGCCACCGAGACGACCAGCTTCTTGTCGAAGACTGATCTGTCGCATTTCTACGCGTATCTTGAATTCTCCAGCCAGAACTTTTATAAGCTCGCGAAAATCCACACGATCATCGGCAGAGTAATAGAATGTTGCTTTAGTATTGTCAGCCTGATACTCAATATCAGAAAGCTTCATGTCAAGTTTTAAGTCGCGCAGTATTTCGCGTGTTCTGTAGAGCGTAGGCAGTTCGCGTTTCTTTACTTCTTCTATTTTCTCCAGATCTTTTTGATGTGCTATGCGATAGATTTTTTTGATCTCACTGTCGTTAGCAACTTTCTTCTTCTGCATTTGAAGTCTTACCAACTCTCCCTGAAGAGAAACGTGTCCCAGGTGATGACCGTTGGGTACTTCAACAATAACAGCATCGCCTGTAGTGAGGACAAGTTTGTCTGTATTTCTGAAAAACTCTTTGCGTCCGTTTTTAAAACGTACTTCAACGATATCAAATTTATCATGAACAGGCATGTCCATATTGGAGAGCCAGTCGAATACATTCATTTTATTACAGCCACCAGTGCCGCATGCGCCGTTGTTTTTACAACCCGCCGTTGCTCCACTTTTGTCTGTTCCGCACGCGCATCCCATAGTTGATTCTGTTAAAATATTTAATATCCTGCAATGGCAGAATCTACTTTTGATCTAACTTCATCAGGTCAAGCCCAATGTCTTTTCTATAATATAATCCGTCCCATTGTATGTGAGCAACGCCTGCAAAAGCTTTTTCACGAGCTTTGGCTAAGCTTTCACCCATACCAGTTACAGCCATTACGCGACCACCGTCAGTGAGGGTATCTTCATGACGTGTTTTAGTGCCAGCGTGAAATACCAATCCTTCATTTGTTTTTTCCAGACCCTTGATAAGATCGCCTTTTTTATATTCTTCCGGATATCCTCCTGCTACCAATACAACTGCCACTGCTGGCTGTGGATTGATTTCTATTTTCTTACCTTTTAATTCACCTTTGGCCGTAGCCACAAATAAATCAACAAGGTCATTTTTAATGCGTGGCATCACAGCTTGTGTTTCAGGATCACCCATGCGCACATTATATTCAATAACATAAGGATTGCTACCTACGTTCATGATGCCGATGAAAACAAATCCCTTGAAGGGAATACCCTCTTTCTTTAAACCGTTTATGGTAGGCTTCACAACCTGGTCTTCTACTTTTTTCATGAAGACTTCATCAGCAAAAATAACGGGTGATACAGCGCCCATGCCACCAGTATTAGGACCAGTGTCGCCTTCGCCAATACGTTTGTAATCTTTAGCTTCGGGTAGTATTACATAGTCATTGCCATCAGTCAATACAAAGACTGAAAGTTCAATGCCACTTAGAAATTCTTCGATTAATACTTTGGCGCTGGCTTCACCAAATTTTTTGTTGACAAGCATGTCTTTGATAACAGCCTTTGCTTCGCCTTGTGATAAGCTGATGATAACACCCTTACCCGCAGCCAGTCCGTCAGCTTTTAAAACGATGGGAGGCTTGCATGTTGAAATATAATCGATAGCCAGGTTTAATTCAGAAACATTAAAAGTCTTAGCCTTGGCAGTTGGTATGCCATGACGAATCATAAATTGTTTTGAAAAATCTTTGCTGCCTTCTAGTGCAGCACCTTCTTTGCCGGGGCCGACCAATAATATTTTAGCAAGAGCAGGTTCATTTTCAAAATAGTTACGAATGCCCTTAACCAGTGGTGCTTCAGGACCTACAACAACAAGCTCTACATTATTTTCAATGCAGAACTGACCAAGCTTAGGAAAATCATCAACAGCAATAGCTACGTTTTGGGCAACCAAGTCAGTACCTGCATTGCCGGGAGCAACAAAAAGCTTATTGCAATTGCTACTTTGTTTGATTTTCCAGGCTAAGGCATGTTCACGCCCTCCGTTTCCAATTATAAGGATGTTCATGGAGTATGGTTTAAACCCAAAGATAAGACGGTATTTTGGTTTAATAAAGAACAAAAAAAGCCCTCTAAACTCAATTAGAGGGCTTTTCAAAATCTGTTTAAGAAATTTAGTTGGCGTACTCTGACAAGAACTTGATTCTCATCAACCGTACTTCTTCTTCCGTGAATTCAGATATTGTATCATCTTTCATGGCATGATCCAGACTGTCAGTTTCGGAATTGAGGAAGTAATCGAAAATCAAATCCTGCTTATGTTCATCAAGCACCTGGTCGATATAATAATCCAAGTTAAGCTTGGTGCCGGAGTAGCAGATGTTTTCAATCTCAGTAAGCATCTCATCAAAGGTGATACCTTTTGTTTCGGCGATCTCCTCCAGATCAGTTTTTTTATCGATGTGCTGAATGATGTAAATCTTGATCTTGGATTTGTTGACGGATGATTTGACTACGACATCAGTAGCAGTTTCTATTTCATTATCGTCAACATATTTCTGAATAACTTCCAGGAACTCCTTGCCAAATTTATTAACCTTACCCATGCCCACGCCATTTACCTGGGCCAGCTCTTCTTTGTTGGTTGGATAAGTTGTTGCCATCTCTTCCAATGATGGGTCCTGGAAGATTACATACGGTGGCAGATCTTTTTCTTTTGCTATTTTTTTGCGTAACGCCTTCAGTATTTCGAAAAGCTTAACATCATACGCTTTGGCGTTAACAGGAGCTTTTTCGGATGATACTTCTTCATCTTCAATATCCGTTGTGAAGTCGTGATCGCGGGCGAGTTCTATAGGGTGTGGTGATTTCAGAAAATCTTCACCTTTCTTAGTGATCTTTAGTACGCCAATATTGTCAATATCTTTTTCGAGGTATTGATAAATTAATACCTGACGCACAACTGACTTCCAGTAATCTGAATCTTCATTGCTTCCCTTGCCATATACTTCTAAATCGAAGTGGCCATAGCTCTTCACATATTCATCTTCAACACCACGGATAACATGCACAAGGTGACTCAATCCAAAACGTTCTTGTGTTTGCTTGGCAGCTTGTAATACGAGCGCTACTGATTCTGCACCATCAAAACGCTCGCGAGGATGCACGCAGTTGTCGCACATGCCACAATTGTCTTCTTTGAACTCTTCACCAAAATAGTGAAGCAGTTGTCTGCGTCGGCACACAGGAGATTCGGCGTAGTACTCCATTTCCTGAAGCAACACGCGTGCATTTTCCCGTTCCTGAACAGATTTATCTTTATTGAATTTTTCGAGTTTGTTCAAGTCATTATGACTGTAGAACATCAAACAAACGCCTTCAAGACCATCACGACCAGAGCGACCAGTTTCCTGGTAATATCCTTCCAGTGATTTTGGTACATCGTAATGCACTACAAAGCGAACGTCTGGTTTGTCAATGCCCATACCAAATGCGATGGTAGCGCAGATGATATCAACTTCTTCATTTAGAAAGTCATCCTGATTTTTGATGCGTACATCCGGATCGAGACCAGCATGATAAGGTCTTGCTTTGAAACCATTCACACTTAATAACTGAGCAATTTCTTCAACCTTCTTGCGGCTTAAGCAATAAACAATTCCTGATTTGCCTTTGTGGTCTTTTAGAAATTTGATGAGTTGTTTCTTGGTTTCTTTTTTAGGGCGTACTTCGTAATATAAATTTTTTCTGTTGAAGGAAGAGAGAAATACATCTGCATCTTCCATCTGTAAGTTCTTCTGAATGTCAAGTTGAACCTTAGGTGTTGCTGTTGCTGTGAGCGCAATAACAGGCATGTTGCCCAGGTTTTGGATCATGGTTTTTATACGACGATACTCAGGTCTGAAGTCATGACCCCATTCAGAGATACAATGAGCTTCGTCAATGGCAACAAATGATACATTTACTTTTTTCAGAAATTCGATGGTCTCTTCTTTATTGAGCGACTCTGGTGCAACATAAAGTAGTTTCACAGAGCCATTCATACAATCTTTTTTCAGCCTGGTGATTTCCCCTTTGCTGAGTGTAGAGTTCATGAAGCGTGCATTAACACCATACGCATTCATTTGATCTACCTGATTTTTCATCAGCGCGATAAGAGGAGAGATAACAACAGCCAGACCTTCTTTCATCATGGCCGGTAACTGATAGCACAATGACTTACCAGCACCTGTAGGCATAATGACGAAAGTGTTTTTACCGTCTAATAAGTTGCGGATAATGGTCTCCTGATTGCCCCTGAACTGGCTATAACCGAATATTTGCTTGAGCCTGTCTTTTAATGCGTCTTTCTCTTCAACCAACATCATATCATCTTGAATAAAAACCTAAAATTGTATCTTTGTCCATGTAGACAAAGCTAACTTCGAAAAGGAATTGAATTTACTAAAAAATATAATAAAAATTGCACAGGACGTTTTAATAAATGAATCCCAGGCAATATTAAATCTGACAAATTTTATCGGTAACGATTTCGAAGCGTGTGTTCGAGAAATCTATCAGTCAAAGGGTAGAGTAGTTGTTACTGGCGTTGGTAAAAGTGCCATCATTGCCAATAAGATTGTTGCAACTTTTAATTCTACCGGCACACCTGCACTATTCATGCACGCTGCTGATGCTATTCATGGTGATCTGGGTATGATTCAACATGAAGACATCGTTATATGCATTTCAAAAAGTGGAAACACTCCCGAGATAAAAGTGTTAGTGCCGTTACTAAAACGCAGAGGTTCAAAGCTTGTTGCATTAGTAAGTAATACTAATTCATATTTGGCAAAGCAGGCTGATTATGTTCTGAATGCAACAATTGCAGAGGAAGCGTGCCCACACAACCTGGCGCCCACAACTAGCACATCAGTACACATGGCCATGGGCGATGCGCTTGCCATTTGTTTATTGGAGCTACGCGATTTTTCAAGTGAGAATTTTGCTGAATTTCATCCGGGAGGTGCTCTTGGTAAACAGCTTTATCTCAAGGTGTCAGATATTAGCATAAATAATGAACTTCCGTTAGTCAAGGCCAATACACCCTGGCGAGATGTTATTATGGAAATCTCGTCTAAGCGATTAGGTTGCACTGCTGTGATAGACGATGAAAATAAATTGCTGGGTATTATTACAGACGGTGATCTAAGAAGAATGCTCCAGAAGGAAAGTGACCTCACGGGCTTAAAAGCTTCTGACATTATGACTCGCACTCCAAAAAAAATTGAAAAAGATGAATTTGCAGTACAAGCCTTACATCTTATGCAGGAAAATAATATTACACAATTAGTAGTGGTTGATGGTGATAAAGTAGGTGGTTTTATTCATCTTCACGACCTTCTTAAAGAGGGTATAGTTTAATTTTTTAATAAAGTCTTTTATAACATTTCGTTACTAGCTTCTTTTACAAAACTTTTTACGCTCTAAATTAAAATGAACAAGAATTTATATGTTGTATTAATGGCAGGAGGAGTAGGCGTACGCTTCTGGCCATATAGCAGAAACTCAAAGCCGAAACAATTTCTTGATGCTTTGGGCACTGGCAAGTCTCTCTTACAATCTACGTTTGATCGCTTTCTGCCGCTTTGTCCGGTTGAAAACATATTTGTTGTCACGCATGAAGAACATGCAGGATTAGTGAAAGAACAGTTGCCTCAATTAGGAGTTCATCAAATTCTGGCTGAGCCTATGCGCAAGAATACAGCGGCTTGCATTGGTTATGCCAGTTATAAGATTGCACAGCTTAACAAAGATGCCGTTATCGTTGTTACGCCATCTGATCATCTCATCATGAAGGAAGATGAATTCAGAGAGATCATCAAGAAAGCTGTTGATCAGGCTAAGGGGCAGGATAAGTTAATTACACTTGGTATAAAACCAACACGACCTGAAACTGGCTATGGCTATATTCAATATCATACAGAGAAGGCATTTGCAAAAAAGGTAAAGACCTTTACAGAGAAACCAGAATTGACATTAGCCAAGAAGTTTATAGAGAGTGGCGATTTTGTATGGAACTCAGGTATTTTCATTTGGGGTGTGCAAGCTATCATAAAAGCTCTTGAGAAATATCTCCCTGAGATGACCGAAGTTTTTCATGAAGCTATTCCTGAATTCAATAAACCAGGAGAGAAGGAGGCGATATTAAGTGCATATTCACAATGCAAGAGCATATCGATTGATTATGGTATCATGGAAAAGGCAGATAATGTTTACATGTGCCTCGGCGACTTCACATGGTCTGACTTAGGTTCATGGGGATCTATACATGAAATTTCTGATAAAGACTCCAGTAACAATGCTATCCATGCCAACGCGTTACTTTATGAAACACGTAACTGTATTGTAAAGGGCTCACCTGATAAGCTTATCGTTGCTCAAGGTCTTAACGGTTATCTGATAGGTGAATTTGATAATGTTATTATTGTTTGCGAGAAGGATAAAGAAGAACAGTTTAGAAGGTTTGTAAATGATGTAAAAGCCAGGCCGGCTTCCAGTGATTACTTGTAGGACTTTATAATGTACAAGAGGCTTCGTCTAATGCAATGATTCTTTAATAACATTAGCCGAAGCCTTTCTATTTAATTTTAATATTTTTTTAATGTTTGTTGAATTTAGATGACACTCATCTTCAATTCGCAAGCATCAACTTAGTTTGGCGAGCGTATTGATGTAACGTTCTGGTACCTCACCTTTTGTAGCAGTTTGATAGTCGTTATAACTGCAGGGCACTATGCTGTTACGTGCATATTGCTTCTTACCACTGGGATTCGGTACCTCCATCCACCACTTATCACTGAATTTACTTTTATAGAAAGCCAACGTTTCGGGTTCTACCGGCATGGACACTACATACTTCAAGAAATCGTTACTGGTAAAGTTCTGATCATTCTTGCGATGATAATATCCTTCAATAAAA
>DATCRE010000508.1:0-2758 GCA_036569145.1 Cyclobacteriaceae bacterium | reverse complement strand
GTATTCTTGAATTCAGGTGATGAACGTGATGATAACCAATGTTGCCAGTGAGCCATTGTAGTATAGGATTCATAACCATAAAACTGCTTGATGTGAGCGCAGCATTATCGTACGCCCAATCCTGGTTCTCTCTGAACTGCGCATCTGGAAAATTGTGTTGACAATAAAACAGGTATGATCCCATACCGAAGGCAATCAGAAATGGGAGAAACCAACTCACAAAAAAGGTGAGTCCACCGAAATAATAAAAGATAGCTGTACCAATAGCAAAGTGGAAGAACAAAGCAAAGAGTGAATCCAGATGTTTTTTCGGACTCTCAACAAATGACTTTACATTAAGCCAGTATATAAACAATGTAAAGTAACCTAACAGCACCGTTAATGGATGCCTGTTTATTAAATACATCTGCTGCTGTTTCTTTGAAAGCTGAAGATATCGCTTCTTACATATTGTTGGATATGAGCCAATACCGGTAATGGTTAATTTGGAATTATGATTATGATGATGATCGTGTGAACGCTTCCAGATGTTTTGTGGCGCCAGAATATAAATTCCAAAGCCTTGCATTAATAGTGTTGCTATGGTTGAATTCTGAAGAATAGCGTTATGCTGATAATCATGATAGATTACAAACATTCGCACATACAATAAGGCACAGCCAACGCTGCCAATAAGACGAAAGAAAAGTGGGATTGGCAGAAGAGTTACAGAAAAGAACACAATAAGGAGAACTAATGTGATAATAGTTTCAGTCCAACTTTTGGCTCTACACTCACAAGAATACATTTTACTTGCAAGGATTAGCTCTTTGCCTGATCGCATGACGGTTTTCGGTTTTTGGTAATGTCAAATCTACACAAACAAACCAAATAACCAATTGATTGATAATGATATAGAAGTTAATTTTTTACGCGCTTATGCTTCCAGCGCTTGTGCGACCAAAGCCATATCGTGGGGTCGTTGATTATATCTTTTTCCAGTCTGTGGGTAAAGACCTCACAAATTTCACCTTCTGCTGTATTATTAGGCTCAGTAAACAGAAGTTCGGGCGTTACCTGGTAGTAACCACGTTTAATTCGCTGAACATTCATGTAAACTACCGGATAATTAAACTTCTTTGAGAGCTTCTCAGGCCCGGTGAAAACTGCCGTATCCTGATTAAGAAAATTCATCCAGTAAGCATTATCACGCGTAGCAGTCTGGTCGGCAATGAAAGCTGTTGCCGTTAGCTGTTTTCTGTTAGCCACCATATCTCGCAAAGTTTGATTAACGGGAGTGATGCGGGTGCCAAACTTGGTACGCATACGTGTCATCATTTTTTCGAAATAAGGATTTGTCAGCGGACGGTAAATTACAACGAGTTGAAATTTAGTGTTTAGCGTAAAGCTCGGTCCGGCCCATTCCCAATTACCAAAATGTCCCATGACGATGACAAAGCTTTTATTCTCTTCATGAAGTTTATCAAGCCACGGCTGGTTAACAAACACACACCGTGTGCGTGCTTCTTGCTCAGTCATTGTCAGCGTCTTAAATGTTTCCAATATAAGATCGCATAAATACCGGTAATAGGACTTGCAAAGTGCTTCAATTTCTTCTTTACTTTTCTCAGGAAAGGAGTTTGTAAGATTTTTGATCACTACTTTTTTGCGATATCCTGAAAGCCAGAGAACACTATAAAGTAAGTCTGAAACTTTATATAAAACAGGAAAGGGGAGCGACGCCAGTGCGTAAATGAAAGGGTAAACTAAATAATAAGCTACTGCTTGCATGATCTAATGCATCAACGATTAAATAAAAACTAAAGATTGAGTTTACTCTTAAATAATTCTATAGTCAGGGGTTTGTAAATAATATCAGCAAAGCCCGCAGCCAAAAGATCGTGAGATTGTTTTTGATCTATGTAATTAGAAAGTACATAGGCTTTGAAGGTATTGCCTTTTAACTCAGTTAAGGCTTTTAAAACATCGTGAGCATGCAAACCAGGGCCGAGATAATAATCAATCAGGGCTACATCAAAGTCATTCTCCTTCGCCCAATTTAACGTTTCGGGCAGGGTAGTAAATCCTTCTGTTGTAAACTCAAGGCTGAGTATTTTTTTATTGATAAACAGATCAAGTTGCTCATCGTCAATAACCAGAATCTTCACAAGCAATATATTTTGCTTAAATATAAAGGCTACCAGCCTGATTGCAGTGTTCTGGATGATTTTTTTTCAAATTGACTTCCCTTATAAAAAGACAAAAGCCTGATTTTTACTCAGGCTCTTGTTTCGAATTTACTTAAGGGACTTTATTACTTCTAATCATTATCGTCGTGGCCATTGCTACCAAATTTGTACTCAGTAACCGTGCCGTTTGTAGTGATAGTATATTTTTTATCACAGCTTCCGTCACCAAAATCAATAGTGCTAACTACGCCACCAACTGTAAGCTCTACAGTACCGCTCACTGGAACAAAGTGATGGAATGTATCACATCCATACTTGTAAACGAGAGCTTTTGTTATAGTAGCGGTAAAGTCTACGCCATTGCGATTCTTGCCACTAATAGAGCCTGTAACGCTAATGGTGTTGTCTCTCCATTCGCAGGAATTTCCTTTTTCGTATGTGTAGGTGAGTGTTCCGCTCCAGGTAGTTGATGTTCCGTCCGGATAAGTAATTTTTGCGTTGTCAGTTTCTACAGTAGCAGGTTTTCCGGTGGCTTTCTTGGTGATGAATACACCATCAAGGGTTGTGGTGTCTTTACTGAATCCAACGAA
>DATCRE010000507.1:0-5961 GCA_036569145.1 Cyclobacteriaceae bacterium | reverse complement strand
GAATCCATCAACATGCATTTCTAAAATCCAATATCGCAGGCTATCCATCATAAGCCTCAGCACATTGGGCAAATTTGCATTAAGGGTGTTACCAGTTCCGGTATAATCAAAATAAAATCGCTTGTCTTCAGCTAGTCTGTAGTAATTAGCATTATCCAATCCTTTAAAACTCAGATGAGGACCAAGTTGATTTCCTTCTGCTGTATGATTATAGACAACATCCATGATTACTTCAATATTCGATTCATGTAATGTCTTCACCATAGTTTTAAATTCATTGACTTGATCACCTAATACGCCACTACTGGAATAGCGAACTTCTGGTGCAAAAAAACCGATGCTGTTGTAGCCCCAATAGTTAGTCAATCCTCTTTCTACCAGATGCCGGTCAGCTACAAAAAAATGAACAGGCATTATTTCTACTGTGGTGATGCCTAATGTTTTTAAATAGTTGATGCAAACCGGATGACTTACACCGGCGTATGTACCTTTCAGGTTTTCAGGAATTTCTGGATGGAGCATGGTAAAGCCTCTCACATGCATTTCATAGATTATTGTTTTATGATATGGTATTTTAGGTGCTTTGTCGTTACCCCAATCAAAATCAGGATTGATGACTACGCATTTTGGCAAGTATGGTGAACTATCGCTCTGACTGAATGAAAGATCTTTATTTTCATTTCCTATTTCGTAGCCAAACAAGGAATCATGCCATTGTATGTTGCCAGCAATTGCCTTTGCGTAAGGATCAAACAATAACTTATTAACATTAAAGCGATTGCCATTAGAAGGATCAAATGGACCATCGATCATATAGCCGTAGAGTTGACCAGGTTCTAAATGGGGAATGTAAATGTGCCAGATATGATGAGTTCTTTCAATCAGTTTTATTTTTTTTGGTGTTTTACTATCAACGCTTTCAAACAGGCAAAGCTCTACGGATGTAGCATTCTCTGTATATAAAGAAAAGTTTACACCATGTCCGTTCCACGTTGCGCCTAGAGGATATGGATTTCCGGGTAAATAATTGGGTGCAGTAACTTCTTTTGTCATAAAGAATTAATTAAGACCAAGTTGTTCCCGATAAATAGATTTTGTTTTTCTGGCGGCCTTTGTCCAGGTAATATCAAGCAATTTATTTTTGCTGTTTTCACGAAGCGATGTTGATAAACTTTCATAAGCAAGCACATTGCAGATGGCATTAGCCAGGGCCGTTACATCCCAAAAATCAACTTTGATAGCATGTGGCATCACTTCTGACACACCTGATTGTTTGGAAATAATAACAGGTACACCGGCCTGGATAGCTTCGAGAGGTGTCAATCCAAATGGCTCTGAAACGGATGGCATTACATAGAGGTCAGTTATTGACCAGAGCCTTTCGATATCATCGCCTTTAAGAAATCCTGTAAAATGGAATCTGTCTGATAACTTGAATAATGCAACCAATTCTATCATGCGTGGAAACAAATCTCCAGAACCTGCCACCACAAAATGAACATCCGGAAATATCTCTAACACTTTTAAAGCAGCCTGAACAAAATAGAACGGTCCTTTTTGATACGTTATTCTTCCTAAAAATGTAACGACATTTGAACCCAGAAATTTGTCTTTTGTGAATTGACTATTTTCTTTTATGACTACACCATTATGCACAACCGAAATTTTTTCGGCTTCTATTTCATAATGTTTTACAAGCACTTGCTTTGTCCATTCGCTGACAGCAATAATATGGTCAGCGCCTTCGAGTCCTTCTTTTTCAATAGCGAATATTACAGGGTGTGGCTGTTCGCCAGATCGGTCTATCTCTGTGGCATGAACATGAACAATGAGCTTTTTATTTTTTATTTTTTTTGCTGCGAGTCCGGCAGGGAAGCTTATCCAATCATGCGCATGTATAATATCATAACTATAGTCGGCCGCAATTTCATTCGCTACAAGAGCATAGCGTAATATTTCTGTAAACAGATTTGATCCATAAGTGCCTGTAAATGGATATGTCGTTTTTTCAGCAACACTAGTTTGCGAACAGACTTCCTGAGAAGAAAAACGTTCTACCTGTAACTTTTCCTGATTCCATCTTTCAAGTGTATACTGTTCATCTTCTGACGAAGGCCTGACATAAGGAGATAGGAGAGACAGAAATGAATTAATTTCAAAAACTTCAGAAGATATGCTTCCTGTTTCAATAGACTCGCTGACTACATGTTCTTTTTTAGTTATAATATGTTTATCAAGAACGTCTTTTTCTGAAAAACTAATATCACTTGCACTTATAAGCGTAACGGGACTTCGTTCATCACCATAAAGTTTAGGAACGACAAAAATAAGTTCAACATTCTCTTTGCTAAGCGCGCATGTCAGTCCTTCACACGCTGTACCTAAACCACCAGATATGTGCGGGGGAAACTCCCATCCAAACATAAGAACTTTCATAAATAGTTTTCATGTAGGGTTAGTAACACTTGGGTAATAGTAAAGGGGATGTTAATAAATTTTAACAGTATAATTGGTTTATTCATTTGGAACGTTTTCTGAACATTTGCAATATCTATACCGTACAATCTTCAATTAAAATAAAGATGCCAGAAGCATATAGTGAGGAATTTTTTTCCAATCTGAATACTAGCCGAGACAATATTCCCTCGCATTCAATTAGCAGAACGTGTTAATGAATAGTAGATATCGTTAAAAGTATTTGATATGCTGGTAATGATTTATAGCTGAGAATACCATTTTATTTTTGATAAGGAGTAGTAGGAGCGTGCTCTTTCTTCATTTTATCGGCTAGCGTGCTATCTGGAGTAATGTTACTCATGGCAACCTGAACTTTGCTTCGAAATCCTGAAACAACCATGTCATCGCCGTTCATTAAAGCCTTGTATCCATCTTTGGCAACATCCGCTGCGTCATAAAATTTACCTTCCTGAACAATCTTTGAATCAATCATATCAGCTTTATTGAAAAAGTCAGTGGCTGTTATTCCTGGTAGCAATGCTGTGATGGTTACACCTGAATCCTTTACTTCACTGCGAATAGCTTCAGTAAAAGACTGTACAAATGCTTTTGTAGCGTGATAAACTGCTTGCCACGGCCCTGGCGTTTTACTTGCTATTGATGAGAGGTTAAGAATTCTTCCATTGCCACGAGCTACCATATCTCGCAGAAATACTTTGGTCAGTATAACAAGACTTGAGATGTTTAAATTAATAATATCAAGCTCACGTTGAATATCAGTTTGAGTAAACTCTCCATATTGTCCTTGCCCGGCATCATTAATCAGAATATCAACGTGGAGATTTTTTACTTGCACTTCGTCGTATACTGCCAATGCATTATTCGGATCGAAAAGATCTTTCGATATAGTAACTACATCAATGCCATATTGCTGTTTTATCTCACGTGATATTGCTGCCAAATCATTTTCATTTCGCGCAACAATAATGAGGTTATAACCATCTTCTGCCAGGAGCTTGGCCAGCTCGTATCCAATGCCACTGCTACCTCCGGTAACCAGTGCATAATGTTTAATGTTTTCCATAGTTAATTTCTTTGATGAGTAGTCTAAATATTATTCAACAGGATAAATCAGTGTATGTTTTTTGAAATGTTATCTGATAATGGCACTAAGAAAATTGTGCCAGAAACTCTGGTAATGAGTTATGCAATGATCATCGTGGTTCCAACGAAGCACATGTTGTGATGTGTACTTTTAACTACGATGCATTATCTCACCACTAAAAAATATTTTATTGATTACTGTACTTCATTGCTGAATATAAATGATAAGAGGCTGCCCGATTTGACTCAAACAACCTCTTACAAATCTTTTTCTTTCCTTCTGATTTTACTCAGATTAAAACGGCATCTGATAACTTTCACTATGTCCGTTCTTAAATAAACAATCTTTGACCATTTTGATAAGAAGTAACATAACAAAGATCTAGTATGCAAAGATTCACTTATGATAAAGTAAAAAGTATGCCAATAGCTCAAAGTTCTGTTATTGCTTAATTGGAGCAAAGCATCATCGTGATATGTGGACTTTTTGAAATAACTAAATCCACATGTGAATTTTAATTATCAGAATATAGAGATCGCATCAACAAATACTGGGAAGTTCATGCTTGAGATCCGGGCGTGAAAGTTGTAGAGATTGTAAGACAAATGTTATGACTGCAACAAATCAAGATATTATTGATAGCTTCTTTGAAGCATACAAAAAACGAGACTTCAACGGTATTAAACTTGTAATGTCTGAAGAAGTAATCTGGACCTTCAAGGGCAGGCATAAATTGGCTGGCGTAAAAAATGGGATAGATGAAGTAATCGCTTTCTTTGATACTATGGGTGGTATCATGAGCAAATCCAATCCAACGGTCGATAAAATCATAATAGCATCAGATGGTAATCACACAATAGAATGTCAGCACATTAAAACAAATCGGGATGATGGAATTAATATTGATCATCACGTTTGTGTTTTGTGGACTTTCGAAAATGGAAAGATAATATCAGGCCGACACTTCTTTGCAGATCCCCAATTGGTAGATACTTATTTCGATTCAGTAGGGCAATACCTGAAAGCTTAAATCTCTGCTAGACTCATAACTACGTTTAATCCAGACATTCTCATCCTAAATTATACTTGCAATATAGTATTTTAATCATCTGAATTACAGATTATTATGTGTGAATCAGATTTATATCACCTGCCCATTTGAAACAAAAAACTATTCAGTTAGTTTGAAAACTCAATATTACTTCTGACATTTGTGTCAGACAAAAATGTCAAACAATGTTATACAACGAAACTGCCACAGACACGGAAACACTTATAAAAATTGCCGCTAAGAAGGTGTTTCTGAAAAAAGGACTTGCCGGTACCCGGTTACAAGAAATTGCTGATGAGGCGGGAATTGGCCGTACAGCACTTCACTACTATTTCCGGAACAAAGAAAACTTGTTCACAGCTGTCATGCAGGACTTCTTTAAAGAGGTTGGATCTCGAATGCCCAGGCTGGATGATACCCAAATGACAATCATTGAACGAATGAAACACTTCATCAATGACTATATGGATACTGCAATACAATCGCCTGAGATTGATCTTTTTATGCTCAAGGAGTTTAATGAAAATCCAGAGATACTCAGAAATGTCAAGAGTTCATTGGAGCACGATATCCCAGGAACTTTCGTTGCTGCTATTCAAAGAGCAATAGAGAGAGAAGAGATCGTTGGTGATCCCAAACAAATTTTAATGACGCTGATGTCCATGTGTATGTTTCCATTTGCAGCGATGACAATGGTTAAGAGTATGATGGGGCTGTCAGACGAAGGCTTTATTGAACTGATGAAGGCTCGAAAGGAATATTTGCTTCGATTCGTTGAAACAGCATTTAAAAAGTAATTTTTTTTTTGCCCTGAATTCGACAAAATTGTCGAATAAAAATGTCAAACATTAATGTAAATGAATAATAAAATAGAAATGGTATGAATCGAAAAGCGTTTATCTTCTATACAGTTTGCTGGCTAATAGCCATGGCGCAAGAAAGTGCGAAAGCGCAACAGACCTATAGTCTTCAACAATGCATAGAGACAGCACTTAAACAGAGTCTTCAGCTTAAGGCGGATGCACTTGATCTTGATAAAACAAATGCGTCCATCAGCCAGGCCTATAGCTCCTTGCTTCCAAGCATCAGTCTCAATGGTTCATATCAGTATGCTCCGCAGGTACAGGCTAGTATAATTCCGGCAGAAACTTTTGGAGGACCTGCCGGAAGTTACACCGCTGCCCGTTTGGGAGTGCATCAAACCAAGTATGCAACAGCGGAATTGAACCAGAATTTATACAACGCATCTGCACTTATTGGTTTGAAGGCCGCCAAAATTCTTGTCACCGGCAATCAACTGCAGATTAGAAGCAGTCAGGAAGACCTGGTTTACAATGTTTCAGCAACG
>DATCRE010000506.1:0-9574 GCA_036569145.1 Cyclobacteriaceae bacterium | reverse complement strand
GGTTCTGCCACCTTTAACGGAACAACGGTCTCAGTAAATATCAGCGGTACAGCCGGAACACTGACTTTTAGTGGTGGCTCAACCTTCAACGGTACTGTAAATATGACTGCGTCAACGCTATTACTTAATGGTACAAGCAGTAGCCTTAATACATTCAATGGAACTACTACGTTAACAAAAACAGGAACTACCACGGACAACGGGCTTGGTGGAAACGTGTTTAATGGAGTTACTACCTTGGTAAATTCAGGAAGCGGTTGGTTAGAAACAGCTACTGCGACTGCTGATACCTTTAATGGTAATGTAACGTTGACCAATACGGGTTCTTCATTAATTTCTTTGGCCTCATCTACTTCCGGGAATGCGTTTAATGGGAATATTATTGTAAACTGTACCGCCGGTTCGGGAATTAAATTTGCCAATAATACCAGTTCAGGAGCTGCAACGTTGGCGAGTGGAAAAACGATAACAGTGGGTAGCACAGGTTTTACCACAGGAACTTTGACACTGCAAAAATTTACGCAATCAGGCTCCACTTCACAGGCTCTGACATTAACTGGTACCGCCACATTAACATTAGGAATATCTTCTGTTTTCAATGGTAATGTAACTTTTATATCCCCCAGGTTGCTTTTAAACGGAGCTACCTATAATGGAACAGCATACCTCGAACAAAATGGTAATACAGGTATTAATGGTGATGGAGGTAATACCTTTAATGGAACTACTACTATTGTAAATTCGGGCAGTTCATATTTAACATCTGCAAACACCAGTCCTGATACATTTAATGGTGTATTAACGCTAACAAACTCGGGTAGTAATGGTCTTTATATTGCAGACAAAGCAGCGGGTACTGTTTTTAATAATAATGTTATTGTTAATTCAACAGCGGGCAATGGTGTTATCTTTGGTAATAATAGTGGTGCTACCGCCTCGCTGGCCAGTGGAAAAACGATTACCGTTGGCACTTCATTTACTGCCGGAACTTTGGGTCTGTTCAGATTTACTCAATTAGGCAGCACGGCCCAAACACTAACGTTAACCGGAACAGCAACTTTAACCATTGGTTCTTCCTCAACATTTAATGGAAGCGTTACATTTAAGGCGCCACTGGTACATTTACAAGGATGTACTTATAATGGCACCGCTTATTTTGAAAAAACAGGAGGTGTCCAAGATCAGCTCAACGATGGTGGAAATACTTTTAATGCAACAACGACTTTAGTAAATTCGGGAAGTGGTTATTTTGCGGTCGGATACAAGTCGGCTGATATTTTTAATGCAGACTTGACAGCAACAAATACCGGTTCGGGCTGGGTAGCATTATCAGATGGTGCTACTGGAACTCAATTTAATGGTAATATTATATTAAACTCTACAAGTACCACTTCGGCTTATTCAAACACTGGTGGTGCTGGAATAACTTTTGGTAATAATCCTGGTACGACCACTACAGGAACGTTGGCAGCAGGTAAAACAATTAGTATTGGTAGTACCGGGTTTACCGGGGGAAGACTACTCTTTAGAAGATTTACACAATCGGGTTCAACGGCTCAAAGTTTTACACTTACAGGTACTTCACGATTAGATATTGGTAATTCTTCAACCTTTAACGGCGCCGTCACTTTTAAAGCCCCCCAGTTAATGCTCAATGGCTGTACATACAATGGCACTACCTATCTTGAAAAAACTGGTGCAACAGATAATGCTGGCAACGGGAGTAATATATTTAATGGAACCACTACTCTTGCAAACTCAGGGAGTGGATATTTAGCAAGCGCCAATTCAACATTAGATACATTCAATGGTCAGCTAACCATAACAAATACAGGTACTAACGCCATTTACATGGCACATAATATAGCCGGTACTGTCTTTAATGATAACGTAATTGTTAACTGCACTGCGGGGACTGGAATTTATTTTTGTAATAACAGTACATCAGCTACAGCAACCCTGGCAACGGGAAAAACTATTACCGTTGGAAGCTCAGGTTTTACAACTGGAACTTTATCATTTAAACGATTTACACAGAGTGGGTCAACTGCGCAAAGTCTTACGTTGACGGGAGCAGCTGTCCTTTCAATATTGTCTTCAACTACGTTTAATGGGAACGCAGCGTTCACGTCACCCACGTTTATACTGACGGGTACATTCAACGGTACTTCAAGCTTTACCAAAACCGGATCGACCGCTGATAGTAATGTGGGCGGCAATGTTTTTACGGGAGCTTCAACAATTACAAATTCAGGATCGGGAACTTTTCGATTTGGTAGTATAGCGTCTGATAATTTTATGGCTGACGTTACAGTTACCAACAGTGGTTCGGGTATAGTTGATATGGCATACAATTCTACAGGTAATACATTTGGTGGAAATTTAACCTTGATTAATACGGCAAGCGGTTCAGCGAATGAGATAAGTGTCCTTAGATCAAACAGCACGTCAGCATCTGTTACTGGCAATTTAACAGTAACGAATACGGGTTCGGGGGTAACAAACACAATATACCTAGGACAAGGAACGAGTTCCAGTCTGACGATTGGAGGAGCGCTGAATATTACCCATGCTTCTACAGGAACAAGCAATAATTATTGTCATGTTGCTAATAATGGAACTGTTTCGGTAACAGGAAATACAACAATATCAAATACTTCATCAGGAACAAATTCTGCAGTCTACGTTGGACATAACGTTGCAGGAGCAGCCTTTACATGTGGTGGAAATCTTTCTATCACACATGCTGGATCTGCATCTACTTTGAATGATTTTTACCTGGCCAATCTGGGCTCGGTAAACATATCAGGTACTACAACCATTGTAAATAATTGCACAAATCTTTCAAGCTATGTTCGTATCTGTGAAGGGAGTTCTACCGCATCGGCAACCTTTGGTGGTACCTTTACTACCACAACAACTTCTTCTGCCACAGGTTCGTTTGTTAGAGTCCTGAAAGGAATCGCGGCCTTTAATGGTGATGTCATTATTAATAATACCGCAACATCCTCCGCTTTCAATGGCTTCTATATTGGTGCAAGTGGCAATACCGGAAACGCAACCTTGGCATCGGGTAAGACTATCAGTATTGGTGCTACCGGATTCAGTACGGGTGTACTTCAGCTGTATAATTTTACACAGAGTGGTAGTACAGCTCAGAATATTACATTAACGGGTAGTGCGAATCTGATAATAGGATTGGCTTCTTTACCAACTACCTTTAATGGTGATCTTACCTTTTCAACATCAACGGGTACGGCTACACTCACAAATTCAGCTTTTAAATCAAATCTTACAGGAACAGCGCCTTCTATCATCATAACAGGCAATACATTCTCTGGAACAACTTCATTGACTAAAAACGGAACTTCCAATGATGATACAAACGGAGGAAATACTTTTAGCGGGGCTGCTACATTTACGACCACAAACACAGGTCGTTGGAGATTAGGAAGTTCCTCTGCCGATGATTATAACGGAGATGTAACATTTTTGCAAAATGGATCTGGTCTGCTTCAACCTTCTTATACAAATTCTTCTACTTATGCTGGCAACATCTCTACAGTAGGCTCAGGCAGCGCTGTCATTTTTGGTTCAAATAGCGGCAAAGTGATCATTGATGGATCAAGTGCCCAAGTATGGAATGGAGATGCTACTAATAAACCATCTGTAACTAAGTTAAGCATGCAAACGGGAGGTAGTGCTTTAACACTTGGTGTTCCTGTTAATGTGACAACAGACTTAACCCTAACAACAGGCATCATAAATACAACATCTACAAACTATCTTAATTTTGCTGATAATGCCACAGTAACCGGAGCTTCTAATTCAAGCTACGTTAGTGGCCCTGTTAGAAAAACGGGCAATGATGCCTTCGTCTTTCCGGTAGGTAAGAGCAATCTTTATCGTGCTATTACCATGTCTGCACCTAGCTTAACAACAGATCAATTTACTGCGGAGTATTTCTATTCAGCACAATCATACGGAGGCCCTTCAACCTGGGATCCAAGTTTGTATAATATAAGCAAATGTGATTATTGGATACTTGACCGCACTACAGGAACTTCAAGTGTTACAGTTAAATTGTCATGGGATGATTCTTCTTGTCCTGGTGGCACTGGCTATATTAATAATCTTGCCGATTTGCGAGTTGCCAGATTTAACAGTGCAACGTCAACATGGATGAATGAAGGTAATGGAGGCACAACAGGTACAACTTCTATTGGAACTGTAATTTCAGGAGCAGCCGTTACAAGCTTTAGTCCATTCGCCGTTGCTACCGTTTCAAGTTCAAATCCACTACCAATTGAATTGAGCTTTTTTAAAGCGAGTTCGGATAAAAACAATAAAGTTATTCTCAATTGGGAAACCGTCACTGAAAAGAACAACGACTTCTTTACCATAGAGCGTTCTGGCGATGGAGAAACTTTTGAGCCGATTAAAAAAATAAGTGGAGCAGGGAACAGCACATTGCCAATTAATTACACCAGCGTTGATGATTCACCATTGAGAGGTTTGTCTTACTATCGATTAAAGCAAACCGATTTTGATGGACACTTCGCTTACTCCAGAATTGTTGCTGTCCAGATTAACGCTCCGTCAACACTTTATCTTTATCCAAATCCTTCAATAGGTGGTGAGTTTTTTGTTCAGCTTTCTGAACAAAACAACGGTCTTTCTAAAATAACAATTAGCGACGCCAAGGGAGTAATTGTATATGTTGAAAGCATCGAGGTGTCCAACGGACTAATTCACGTGGAAAAAATAGAGAGTCTTGCTGCTGGTTTTTATAAAGTAAGTGTCGAGAGCAGTGAGGGAATGCATACATATAAACTCATAGTAAACTAAAATTTTCGATGTTAGACTAAGACATCGGCATTGGATCTTAATCCTCATTAATTTAAAAGCCGGTTGATCATTGTGGGATCAACCGGCTTTTTAATTTATACTTTCGGATAGTTGATTGTTTTGGTTTTATTTGTTCAGGTCATTCCTGTTTAAGTGCTCACCATTGTGAAGCGTGTCAGATATTTTTTTGATTACAGTATCCAGTTCGTCACCAGACTGCCTTAGTAAATCAATAACATTTTCCTGATTCAAATGTTTATCATGCTCAATAAGATTAATTAAGCCCAGGATGCGTGAGAGCGGTCCCCGAAGCAAATGTGAATTGATAAAGGCATATTCAACCAATTGCTTATTTTGTTTCTCAAGTTCTTTGGTGCGTTCCTCTACACGTTTTTCGAGCACTTCATTCATTTGAGTAATTTCTTTGCTCTGTTGTTTAATGTGATGTTCGTGCTCCAGTCGTTGGGCAGCACGGAAAGCGAGGGATATAATGTCTGCTACTGAGCTTGCAAAAATAATATCTTCAGCAGACCAGTTTCTGGTTATATCTTGTTGCTCACAACAAAGAAGTCCTTTCAGCTCTCCATCCAGAAAAAACATGGCGTCAAGCAATGAATAAATATTATTAGGCTCAAGGTATGTCGTTGTGAGATCTTTAGTACTCTCATGTGATTGTGCATCATGAGCAACGATAAGTTTCTCTCTTTGAATGCTACGAAAATATGTCGGACAGTCTGAAGACTTGAGGCACATTGCAGGTAAGTATGCATTTGTTGCCTGATCATAACAAGCAATAGATTCGATGGATTGTACGTCTGATTTGTAAAGCCAGATGCTAACTCTGCTAACGTTAAGACTTTTTGATGTAACAGTAACAATGTCTTTTGCCGCGTGTGCAAGATTGCCTGCAATAATGCTTCGGTTTTTTGAAAAGCTAAGCAGTGTTGATACATGTTCTTCGAGAATGTGATTCTTCCTATCCAGAATGGAATTGATTTTTTTTATCTCATCATTTCGCTGAGCCAGGTTGTCATTAAACCGTTTTATTCTTTTTCGATTTTTCCAAAGAGCGAAGAGTAAAAGAAGTGTAATAAAGGTTATGGTAACAAGACCAAGAATGATAGCAATGTTTTGTACTTCTTGTGCTTTTAGTAAATCGTTTTCCTGTTTCCTTCTTTCAATTTCCATCTGAAATTTAAAACGATCTTCTTTTCCTTTATGCTCCAATGACTTCACGGAGTCTTTTAACATCAGGTATTGATTATAACTCAGTAATTCATCTTTGTAGTTGTGTTGCTGCTTAAAAGTTTGCCATAAGAAAAAATATGCTTCCATACGGGAATACAAATCTTTCCTGATGGTTGAAGCATCAAGAGCTTTTGTAAAGTATGATTTAGCATTGTTCAGGTCATTCTTTTCGAATTGCACTCGACCCATGGTAATATAGGCCTCCGGTAGCAGGCGGAGATTCTGCGATTTTTTAACAAGCTCAAGACCATCACTGCTCATGATTTCGGCTTCATTAAGAGCTCCCGTATTTAAATGGCATTCTGCCAACAGAATTTTTACTTCGGCCTGTATGATAGCATCTTTTATAATTCTTCCTGTAGAATCAGCCAGTTGAAAGTAGTGCAGGGCCTTATCATTAAATTTGTTATCGAGATAAAGTTTGCCTAGCTGTATTAATGCCGACATCGTCTCCCTGTTATTTTTCAGGGCCAATCGAATTGAGTATGCTTCTTTATAATTTTGTTCAGCCTGGGAAAAATTGTTTTGAATCTTATAAAGTCCGGCTATACCTTGAAAAGCATAGGCCAGTCCTGATCTATTGCCAATCTTTTTAAACAGTGCGAGTGATTCATTAAAATAGTCTATGGATTTTGCTTCGAGTCCTTGTTCTGAAAATAATCTGCCTAAGTTATTCAATGCATGAGCCAGTTGTAGGGTGTCATGTTGACTTGTAGCAATCTGCACAGCCTGGTTATAATACTCAAATGAATTCAGGTTGTTACCACGATAGCTATAGGCAATTCCGATGAAATTTAATGGTCGGGCAAGTGATGTCTTTAGGTTTAATTGCTGTCCGAGCGTATAGGCTTTTGTACCAAAATAAATTGCACTGTCCGGGTACGATGTTCGATACTCCCAGGTTAAGTCGCTAAGTAAATCAAATAACTCTTTTCCGCTGGCTGTAATGCTTTTCTTTTTAATGGATTTGATTAGCTCCAGGTTTTGACCCAAGCATTGTGTTGAACTAATAATAAAAAGGGAATAAACAAACAAACGTATTCGAAACACAGTTTAAAAATTAGTGTCTCAAAAGGTAAGAAAATTTATTCTTTGAATTTTGAAATTTATGATTGGTGAGTTCTAAATCTATTTAAACTAATGCAATACCTCTTTGGTTAGCTGAGGCACGACGATCCTGCATTGCTCAATAAGCATGCGTGTATTACGTTTCACCTCGTCGAGTTCAGCGCGTTTGTTGGCGTTTGTTTCGATGAACACAATTGTTGTTTTTAATTCATCAAGGCCCATAAGCGTGAAAGTGGGCTTTATCTTATGCGCGAGTCGAGAGAGTTTATCCCAATCATTATCTTTTAGCGATTCCTCCATATCCATCAATACCTGAGGTATTGTGCTTACAAAAGTCTGAACCATCTCACGTATAAATTCTTCATTGTTGTCTGATACATTCTTAAGATAATTCAGATCATAAAGCTTTTTCTTTTTGTTTTTTATTGCCTTTTCGTCATCTCGTTTTTGTGGAACGATCTTTAAATCTTTGAATAGTTTTCTGTAAAGATCTTCAGGGGTAAAGGGTTTAGATAGATAATCGTTCATGCCGGCCGCTACACATCGTTCAACATCTGCTTTGGTAGCATTGGCGGTAAGTGCTACTATAGGAACATCTTTCTTTGGCTGTTCCATCATTCTGATAGCACGGGTAGTTTCATAGCCATCCATCACGGGCATCTGAACGTCCATCAATACGACATCGTAGTTGTAGTTTTTTATCCATTCAATTGCTACTAAGCCATTTTCAGCTGTATCGGTTGTACAATGCCAGTTCTTCAGAATACTCTTGGCATAAAGCCTGTTGATGTCATTGTCTTCAACAAGCAGTACGTGAAGTTGCTGGGCTTCTGAAATTCTATTTAAATGGTTTTCGTGTGAAAGCGCTTTTGCTAAATCTCTGGCTTTTCCAATAGGATAGGGAATGAGTACTATAAAGGTTGATCCTACTTGCTCCTGGCTGCGCACGGTTATTTTTCCTTTCTGTAGCTCTACCAATTGTTTAACAATGGTAAGCCCCAGGCCGCTACCGCCATACTTACGCGTAACGCTGGCATCGGCCTGGCTAAAACTATCGAATATGGTGGTTAACTTTTCTGTAGGAATGCCGACACCTGTATCCTGAATCTCTATTCGAACCCAACAAATGTCTTTCTGTTCGCGCTCAATGGAGCATCCTATATGTATTGATCCGTGATGTGTAAACTTTACAGCATTACTAATGAGGTTAATCAGAATCTGATTTAATCGAACAGGATCTCCTAAAAGAATCTTGTTGAGCTTCTCTTCAATTGAATAGGAGAGTTCCAGTTTTTTCTCCAGCGCCTGATAGGTGAATGTATTTACAAGCGACGGAACAAGGTCTTTAAGATTGAATGCTATTTTTTCAAAATTCAATTTCCCGGCATCAATAGCGGCGAGATCGAGAATATCGTTGATAATTACCTTTAAGTTTTCTGCAGAGTGTTTGATGGCGTTGAGATATGTTTCGCGTTCTTCTTTGCTGGGAGTTTGTCCGAGCAGATTAGCCATACCGGCAATTCCATTGATAGGCGTTCTTATCTCATGGCTGATGTTGGCAAGAAATAATTCTTTTGCTTTTTGTAAGCGAACAAGTTCTTCAGCATCGAGTTTGCGTTGTGTAATATCACGACAGTCTAAAATAAAGCCATGTAATCCTTCTTTGTGTTTTAGATTAATAGCATTGAATTCCAGAAAGCGATATGATTTATCATTACATAAAAATTGAAATTCAACTTTTTCTGTATAGGCTCTGCTTTGACTTTGTTTGAATTTGGTTTTTAATTCTTCAACTGTTGCGGGGAGAATGAAATCGAAGAAGTTTTTGTTGAGAAGACTCTTGGCTCTGTAACCTAATGTTTCGCGTGCTGAAGCATTGTGATATAATATTCCACCATCGTAGTCAACAATAAAAATAATATCTGAACCATCTTCCACAACGGCTTTGTAGAAGAGACCTTTCGTTATGTAATCTTCGAGTTGATTCATGTCAGAGTCCTGCAGCTTCCATTTCTTTTAAATACCTGTAGAGTGAAGATTTGCCGATGTCGAGTTTTCGGGCAACTTCAAGAACGTTATCGTCATATTTATTGAGGTAATGGCGAACAATTCTATACATGTATTCCTGCATAGTCATTTCCTGAAAGAGGAAAGACTCTGTTCTTGCTGTGCTGTTAAAACTAATATCCTGAGGTTTGATCTCTGAATCAGTAGCCATAACGGCCGCTAACTCAATGATGGATTTTAGCTCTCTTATATTTCCAGGAAATGGATATTGTAATAATTTCTCTTGCGCTTCCTGACCGATTTTAAATTTGGGCATTTGATTTTCCTTGGCAAATTGATCAAGGAAGTGTTTGGCAATGATAATAACATCATTAGCCCGCTCGCGAAGAGGTGGTAAGTGAAT